>JABDKS010000466.1 GCA_013002105.1 Pirellulaceae bacterium
GATCAACGACGATTCCGATCATTTCATCGTCAATAATTTCAATCGTCGCCGTTGCGACATTAAAGGCGTTGGCTGTGCCTCGAATCGTAACCGTTCGATCACCGTCATCAGCAAAGTTATCGATCACGCCAATGGGTACGACCACTGACCGCATCCCGACAGGAATCGTCACGTGATCGCCGAGCAATAAATCGGGTGATCCAGGCTCCGAATCGGTTGTCAACTGGAGCGTCAACGGGACGGCAAGATTAGCGGTATTACGGTGAATCAACAAATTGGTTGCCGCAACGCCGGCGGCCTCTGACAATGCCGACGACTCGAGCGACATCGTGATGGTCGGCAGATCATTATCAAAAACCACGATTTGCGCCATCGCACCGACATGCGTGTCCGCTGTGACGTCGATTTGGACGTCCTTTCGTCCATCGACAATCGCATCATCGACCGACTCGATGACAAACGTCGCCGATGATACGCCCGCTGGAATCGTAACCGATTCCGGCACGCTGGCTTCGGATTCATCATCACTGGCAACGTTTACCGTTAATGGAGCGGAGATGTCGATGTCGGTACGCGAAACTGTCGCCGTGATCACATTGGCTGGGGGATCCGAAAGCACAACTTGGTCGATGGCAAAATAGGCGGGTGTGTTCATTCCAAACGCACCGACATCGGATGAGTCGAGCGAAAACGACAACTGCGTCGCACCCACCAATTCGGATACGTCGACACGTATCCAATCGTCAACGATGTAGTCCAAACTGTTGTCGGAAAATCGAAAGTCTGCCAGCGGGAATTCAATGGTGCCCACCGAGTTCGAACTCCCATCGACCCCTTCGATGGTTAACACAAAGTAGTCGGGATCATCGCCCGTCGCCCCGCCAAACTGTTTGGCAAACGCGTCGCCCTGTGTCATCGACAACGCCGCGTACGTCGTGTTCGTGATCATCAGGGATTCAAACGCACGGACGCCACTGGCATCATCCATTGTCAACGTCGGGGCGGTGCCACCGGGATACGCACTGGCCACCGCGAATGTGGCTGAATCGAACGCGCCACCACCGGCAAACGCACTGTACTGATTGCCAAATCCCGCGGTGGTGATGTCTGTCCGATTGGAAATGGCCCAACCGCCCCAACTTCCAAATGTCGACTCGTAAAAATTATTCAACAAAAGGCCATCGGCTATGAAACCGCCCGCCCCATCAGCACCGTTATTGAACGACTGATCCACAAGCGTCGCACCGATCTCCTCGAACTGAACTGTTCTCGGTGCGTCGGATTCACTCAACGAACCACCGTCCAACTCCAGCACTAACTCCGGCGGCATTTGATCATCGTTGACGATTCGTACTGAGTCTTGACCGGTTACGAACCCCAACGCGATGGCATCAATCGTCACCACACGATCAGCGTTGATTTCGTCGTCGTCGATCGCTGTAAACGTAATTTCAACCGCGCGATGTCCACTGGGGATTTGGATCGGACTGGGCAGCGTCAACTGTTGACCGACTCCCGCTAACAGATCGACTTCCAGAGCAGCGGTGGTGTCGGCTGTATTGCGATGGACAACGAGCCGGCCTTGGCCCGATTCTAAAACGTCGTGATCCAAAACGGTCAATTTCAAGGTGGGCAGGTCTTGGTCGGCAACTGTCAAGACAACGCTGGACCCGATATGGGAATCGGCTTCGACAGTCAGTGTGACATCCTGATCACCGTCAACCAACTCGTCTTGACGAACCGACAGCGGAATCTGCACGGATGAGGCGCCGGCGGGAATGGTGGCGGCTGAGGGCAACATGACTTCGCTGGTATCGCTGGACGTTAGCAAAACATCTAACGACGCCGTCACGTCGGTGGTGTTGCGGGCGACGGTAATCATCGGCAGGTCCGATGATGACTGCAACACCACATCGTCGACCGCGAAATACGCGGGCGTGTTCATTCCGAAGCTGCCAACGTCCGAGGATGACAACGAGAAAGACAAAGTCGTCGCGTGGCCGATCGGCGATAAATCGACCTTGGCCCACTGATCCACCACATAGTCAAGCGTGTTGTCTGCAAAGCGATAGTCGGCCAGATAAAAATCGATTGCACCTAGCGAATTGCCATCGCCATCCAAGCCGTCAATCGTCAGCAGGAAAAAGTCGGGATCATCGCCCGTTTCACCTCCAAATCGTTTCGCAAAGGCATCGCCCTGCTGCATCGACAGCGCTGCGTACGTGGTATTGCTGATCGCAATGGACTCAAACGGCCCCGCGCCGGACGACCGCGTAATCGTTGGAGTCGTGAAGGCTGACGCCACAGCGTAGGTGTCGCTCCCGTGGGCACCACCGCCGGTGATCACGCTGTATTGGTTCAGATATCCAGCTGTCGTTGTGTCCGTCGTGTTGGAATAGGCCCAACCCGACCAACTACCGAAATCGGGGTTATAGTCGTTGTTAAACAACAAGTTCTGGCTTTCAAATCCTCCCGAAAAATCGCTGCCATTAAAGAACGATTGTGGCGCCAGCTTCGCTCCCACGTCTTCGAATCCAATGTTCGGTGGCCCGATTGATTCGTCCAGAGCACCGCCACCAAATTGGATTGTGACTGTGGGCACGTCATCATCGGTCACGGTAAATTCAGTCTGACCGTCCGTGTACCCGACCGCGTTGACGCTCACCGCGACTTGGCGATCGGGACGATCAATCCCATCATCGATCGCTGTGATCGTGAAAGTCTTTGACGCTTGTCCCGAATCAATCGTGACGGTGCTGTCGCTTGAAATCAAATCACCGTCGGGTGTTGTGACTTGAACGGTCAAGGATGAGCTCAGATTGGCGTCGTTGCGGCTAACGGTCACATCGATACTGCTGCCTTCGGCCACAATATTTTCAGAAGCCACAAGGGACAATGCTCTGGAATCATTCTCTTGGATGACTAGTGACTTGCTGCTGGTTAACAGGCCGTCAGCCGATGCTTCAATAGTGACCACCTTATCAACCCCAAACAATTCATCGTCAACGACGCCGATGGGGAATTCGACATATCGCTGTCCAACGCCAATCGACACTTGTCCGGGCACGATGGCGATAGTGGGATCGACCGCTGATATCGAAACTCCAATGGCTGCGCTCGTATCGTTATCGGCTCGACTGATCCGAGCGATGGTGGCGGTCGCCCCGTCTGCTTCGCTGACCGTACGATCGTCAATGTCGAGGGGCAGCTTGGGTGTCGAAAAAGCGATGTCATCGATCGCAAAAAAAGCCGGCGTATTGACACCAAACGGGCCGACGTCGGATGAGCTGATTGTGAATTCCAGCGAACGCGCCTTCGCGATCGACGACAAATCAACTTCCACCCACCGGTCGACGATGTAATCCATCGTGTTATCAGCAAAACGATAGTCTGCCAAACAAAAATCAACCGTGCCGACCGAAGTTCCGGCCGCGTCCTTGCCATCAATCGTCAACAACAAAAAATCTTCATCGTTTCCGCTGGCTCCGCCAAACTTCTTTGCGAACTGATCGCCATCGCGCATCGACAACGCAGCGTAGGTCGTATTGGTGACCATTAACGAATCCAACAACCGTGAATCATCTACATCGCGAGAGATCGTCGGTAGATCGTAGAACCCACTCAGGTCGGGAAATCCCACTGCGAAGGTTGCGGACCCCGATGCGCCTTGGCCGGCAAACGCGCTGAACTGATTGGTAAAACCGGCGGTCGTCGTGTCGGTTGCGTTGGAGTAGGCCCAACCGTTCCACGATCCGAAATTGTTGGAGTAAGCGTTGTTAAAACTTAAGGTCTCAGACTGAAAGTTTCCGAGCACAACGACATCGTTGAACTGGCCGGTGGATGTCGTTCCATTGGGGTCAGGACCGCTGAACGCGGTCTGAGGATTCAGTGCTGCGCCGACGTCCTCGAATCCTATGACTTCGCGACCGGATTCGGCTTGATGGATGACACCCACCGCATCGACATCCATTCCAGCGCTGCCAGCGGTGGGAAACGGATCATAAATCACCCGCCCGCCCGCGTCGAATGCTGATCCATCACCAACCACGTCGATCAAACGAACATGGGTGACGTGAGTGATGTCCAGCAACGTGCTACGACCGTCGAGTTCTTCGAGGTCAAACGGTGTGCCAAATCCCTGGCGGTACTTGCCGGCCAAATTGTGGACATCCGTCGGATCGACCGCGCCAAACGCATCGACAGCCGCTGGCGTTCGCGAGTCACTATCGAAACGAAAGAAATTGACACCATCGGACGACACCTCGACATAGCCGAGTTCCAAAAACGTGTCGCTAAAACTGTTCTCAAAGACCGCGAAATCGGCGCCCAACCCATCCCGTATCGGTGCGTCAAATCGGAAGGTGATTTGACCGCCCCGCCCGAGTGACACGGTTGTGGGTGCTCCGGCCGTCACCGGTCCAAGCGCCTCGTTGGGTGTTTGAAAATCGGTCGTCACGTCGGATCCGGGTGTGTAGCTGTCGACGGCCGTGGCCCAAGCCACAATTCCGGGATCGTCGTGGGCCACAGCGGTCGAACCGATTTCGCCCGCCGCCGGAGCGTGCGGTCCGGCCAGCAATTGACGCGTTTCGAGTTGTTCGGTCAGCAACCGACGACGACGTTTCTTGAGTGAACGAAGCATGATGTCTAGGAGGTTTCTCTGGAATTGCTATTTCAAGTTGGGTGATCTCGATCGTGATCCACTGGCCCGCGGCCCATCCGTCGCGTCACCGACCGGGCTACCGATCTAAATCGGGAATATCTTCGTTGCCGTTTCGAGTACATAAGGCAGCCAGCACGTACAGGTCCATATGCTCGGACAAAAACGCGACGGATCCATCGGCGAATAACCCATTGGCGCCTTGCGCGTGAAAACTACGAATGTCATTTTCGAATTTGGGAGCGCGATTGATCGGGAAAGCCTGATCAAACAAGTTCCACGCGTTGATCCATTGACCGTCTGGAAAGTTCGCGTCTTCTGCGATCATCAGCGTACGAGACGTGCCATCGGTGATATCACGAAACCGGATTGCCATGTCGTGAATCATCACACCGCGCGGCGGATAGTTATGACTGGCGATCCGTTCGCCATAGATGCCGCCATAATCGATCGCCGCGCGTCCATAGTGCAACGGAACCATACGCGGCGTGGTGGGGCACAGATAAGTCGGGATGACTTTGGCAGCGACGTCGGAGTTGATCGGGTCGTCAAATGGGTAATCGAAATTGATCCGGTCGTAGGTGGCTGACTGCTCCAAAAAAGGCAACACCATTGCCGACCATGCAAACTGTTTACCGTCTGCCACTTCGGGCCGGACTTGAATCCCGCCAGGGGGAAACTTGCGATACGCCGAATGGTAGTTTTGCATCGCCAGCCCAATCTGCTTCAGATGGTTTTGACACTGCATCCGCCGAGCGGCTTCACGAACCGCTTGGACGGCCGGCAACATCAGACCTACTAGAATTCCGATGATCGCGATCACCACCAACAGCTCGACCAGTGTGAACCCGCCGCGTTGCGAGACAATCGGAGGATCGACCGCCGGACCAGTACAGAACCGGCCACGGCAGGGTCTGATGACCACGCGCATGGAAAGCGTAGGGCGCACGCGTCTTGGCTCAATCGATAGCGATGATGGATACTAAAAAACCTGCGCGGCCGCTCGAGGCAACTCGGCTCGATGCGACGCAGCGTCGCCTTCATAGCGACTCGGCTTGCGACACTGACCTCACCCTAGAAGGTCCCGTAGTGTCCGGTGAAGCGGTAGGTCTTCTGACTCCCGATGTTTTCCGCAACTCGCCTTCTCGTTCACGAAAACTGCGTTTCGCTGACAATGGCAAAAAGAGTGAGCATTGGATGATTGATCGAACCGGTCCATCAAGACCTCTCGAAAAATCGCATCGGTTACAGCGGCTGGGCCGTCTCGGAATTGCACCGAAGTTCCCTGTTCCCGCGACCGATTTGACTCTCGCTCGGTTGCGGCACCACTTCCCGTTGCCAGAGAACTTAGATCTCCTATCCGAAGCTGTCAAACGCGTTGCAAAAGCATCCTAAAACGCCGTGCTGGCATGATATTGCCATGGACCACCACATGGCCGATGCATCCGCCAGCAATCCCATCAGCGATTGGTCATGCCAGAGGGCTCGCCCGGAGCGACACAGCCCATTACGCGATCCCAGCGTCAGATCGCTGAATCGAGCTCCCAATTAGCCAACGCTCGATCGGCGGCTTCGGCAGAATCACCGGCTTCGTCTGCGTCGGAACCATTACCCGCAGCCAGGTTGGATGCAGCGCTTTGAGAATCAAACGACGCAACCTTTTCGCCACTGCTACTCAGAGGCTGGGATAATGCTTCATCGACGCCCTCTGATGCCAGAGTGGACGTATCACCCGACGTCGAACCACCGATGACGTCCGACGCCGCACCATCATTTGTTTCACCCGAAAGGATGAACCTCGACTGGGCGACTTCGGCGGCCGCGTTGATCACGAATAATAGATCCGATGGCGTCACTTCGTTGTTCCCGTTGGGATCAAAATACAGACCGGGCCAGACATCGACGGTCAGCGGATCGGGCAGACCTTGCGATTGGCCGAGTCCATGTAGCCGAGTCAACTCGATAATCACCGAAATGATATCACCTGGATTGACGGTCCCATTGTTATCGATGTCGGCGGGATTGACCAAGTTTTGCCACGCGTGCGGAAACTCGGTATCGAATACTTGTCCTCCAATCACATTTCGAACTTGACGAACAAAGCGTCCGTCGACAACCGACGTTGCGCCAATGCGCCACTGGGCTTGATCGCGAAACACAATCGCGTCCTTTTCACCGCCCAAGACTTGCACGGTACCATTGGTCGAAAGCGTCGTGATCGCTTGGGCGTCTACATGGAGTTGGTTCACACTCACGTCACGCAAGTCGATGCCGTGAAGATTGCGTGCCGTTACATTGCCATCGGCCGCGAGGTTCAGTGGACCATCGGCACCGCGTACGTTCAGCCAATTTTCGCCACCACCACCGTGAACACTCAGGCCGCCCGGTGGGATCACGTTTCCACCGCTTTGATCGAGCGTGATCAGGTTGTTGCCGAGATTGCCGTGGATCTCCAATCGTTCGACACTGCCATGGGGAACATTCAACAGATCCGACGAATTTCCACGAATGACGGTGTTACCGCCGACAGCCAATAGTGTCGATGCCGATTCGACCAACTCAACTGAAACGGGGCCGGCAGACTGACCATTGCGAATCGTAACGACATAGTCCTCCACTTCGCCCCCGTTGACAGGACCGGTGGGCAAACTCAATCCATTGGGGCTCAACCGAAATCGCGCCACTGTTTCACCTGGCACGGCGTTGGTCGGCACCGTGAAAGCAACTGCATTCGCGCCAGCCTGGACAGCGCGACCGCTGGTGATTTTTTCGCCGGCATCCAACCAGTCTCCGTCGCCATTGAAATCGATCCAGGCGTCGAGAACGCCGGCCTGGGTTGCGGTGACAGTGAGATTGCTGTTGTTGCAGGCGACCAGCATGTCGTCGAAGCTGACGCCATCCTCATCGTCGCCGGCGACGCTGCAGACACCGACGGTGGTGGTTCCACTACCGGCATCGTCGCCGTCGGCGAGCGGGCCGGCC
>JABDKS010000505.1 GCA_013002105.1 Pirellulaceae bacterium
AGACTGACCCGCGGCATCTGGGACAGGAGGCTTGATTTGGGTCAACCCGATCGATCGCGGAGCCAAAATGGCAAGCCCAGTGTTTTAGCCCACAGGCCGCACGTTTTGCTGATTGTCGAAACGTCCATGGCGTTTGGGCGATCCGTCTTGGAAGGGATCAGCCGGTACCTGGTCGAGAATCCGCCCTGGTCGGTTCAGCTTGATTTACGAGAGTTAATGGCAACGCCGCCGGCGTGGTTGCGACGGTGGGAAGGCGACGGGATCATCACGCGATCAACGACCCCAGAGATGGCCCAGGTGATTCGTGATTGGGGAATCCCGACGGTTAATCTGACCGATGTTTTCGGCGATCAAGGGTTGCCGGCCGTGTTGAATAACCACGCAAAAATTGGGGGCATGGCCGCCCAACATCTGATCGAAAAAGGTCTGACCCGTTTTGCCTATTGTGGATTTGCCGATCATCATTGGTCGTCCGTCCGACTGGCTGGTTTTGAACGGGCATTGCAAACGCGAGATTTTTCTGCGCTGTCACACAGCACGGATTGGTCGCAGGCAAGACAACTTGGCTGGGGGGCTCAACAAACGGAATTGGTCCAGTGGATTGAATCATTACCCAAGCCGATTGGTGTCATGGCTTGTAACGATTTCCGTGGTCAACACATTTTAGAGGCGTGTCAGGCTGCCGGGATTGCTGTTCCCGATGAAGTCGCCGTTGTCGGCGTCGATAACGATCAGGTGCTGTGCGATTTTTGTAACCCGCCAT
Organism: Pirellulaceae bacterium; assembly: GCA_013002105.1. The sequence continues at coordinate 764 of JABDKS010000505.1, forward strand.
TATCCAGTGTCATACCGGCGGCTGAAAAGATCGGCTTTGAAGCTGCCAGGATGCTGGATCAATTGATGCGAGGCGAATCGCTGGAGCAGACGCAGGTTCTGATCGACCCGCTTGGAGTGGCCGAACGTCAATCCACCGAAGTCTTGGCAATCGATGATGTCGACGTGGTCGCAGCGTTGCAAGTGATTCGCGACCGGGCCTGTCTGGGGGTGACGGTGAGTGAGATTTTGAAAGAAGTTCCGGTGGCTCGCAGTTCACTTGAAAGACGATTTCGCAAATACGTCGGCCGCTCGCCGCAAGGCGAAATTCGGGCGGTGCAGGTCAAGCGAGCTTGCCAGTTGTTGATCGATACGGATTTGAACCTAAATCAAATTGCCGCGCTGACGGGGTTTAAGCACAGCGAATACTTCAGCGTGGTTTTTAAACGCGAAGTCGGCCAAACGCCGGGCCGCTATCGGAGTCTAGGTCGCTGACACTCGTTCAGCGGATTCTAGCACTTGCTAGCGAAATTACGCCGCGAGCTACCGAATATTGGCACATCCGCATTGTCACTTTCGGCCGGACATCGTATTTCAAAGAACCGTTGATTCGCTAATGCGCTACAGCTTTTTCGCAGCTTGATTTTGGGTAGTGGATCTTGTCAAAGATCCTCCGACTCGGGGATCTTTGACAACATCCACTACCCAAGGTTCATTCTTTGTCGGGACAAAGCACTCGTCGTGTAGGGATCATGGACGGATCGGAACGCTAGCAAACTAATGATTGAAGTTCTATGAAACGTTTGGTGCCGTATTTGGTTGCTGTTTATACGCTGTTGATCCGATGGACAACGCGTGTTCAAGTCCACAACGACCCCCGCGCGGCGATGACGGCCAACAATATTCCGCATGTTTTTGCGGCCTTGCACGCCCACCAAGTCGCGGCAATGGTCAGTGCCGATCCGCGAACAGGCGCGATGGTTTCACGATCCGATGATGGTCAAATCATCGTGCCCGCGCTGCGAGCCAACGGACATGTTCCGGTTCGTGGTAGCAGTGGCAAGGCGGACAAGGGGGGCGCGTCGGCGCTCAAGTCATTAATTGATTACTTGGGTGTTGGCACACCGGTGATTCTGGCGGTCGATGGGCCTCGGGGTCCGCGTGGAACCGTACACAAGGGAATCGGTGTGTTGGCCAAGAAAGCACGTGCGGGCGTTCTACCGGTGATCGTCATTCCCAGTCAGCGCGTAATTCTGAAAAAGACCTGGGACCGAATTCAGATCCCGCTGCCATTTGGCAAGATCAACGCGTATTTCACCGAGCCGCTGTATCAACGCAAGGGCGAAAAACTCGATGCGTTCGCGCAGCGGATCGAATCGGCGTTGGCCCATCTGGAACAGCGTCACGATCCGGCCCAGGCAAGCCCCTACATTCATCCGCACGTGACTGGGCAACGAACCAGACGTCGCGCCGCGTGATCGATTCGCAGGGCTAAGTCAGCGCGATCGATCGTTGATTCAGGGCTCAGCGTTCACGTCTCCGGTACATAACCGCAGACAGTATCGCGTTAGACGAGCTGCCACTTTCCGACGTAGCCATCGACAAGGTCAACGAAGTACAGCGAGCCATCGGGGCCTTGTCGAATCGTGACAAAGTATTGGGCACCGGTGGTGAAGACCTGCATATTTGTCAGTACACCATTGGCATCGATACTGGCGCTGCGGACGATGCCTTGCCCCAGGTCGTTGAAGAAAATATCGCCCTCGTACTGTTGTCCCAAGTCTCCATTTCGCAGGACATCTCCCATCACGATGGCGTTGATTCCGTCGGTTGCATGATTCAGCGCGATCGCACCCGGCGTCGCCACGGCGCCGCTGGCATAAAACGCCTGTGCTTCGGACAAGTTCGCGTAACCACCGCCGGTCTGGTAGTTCACACCCTGACCGCCTTCGTAGTACGGCCAGCCAAAATTGGTGCCCGCTCCACCTGTGTTGATTTCTTCCCATCTTGTCCAGCCCACGTCACCGACATACAGCTGGCCGGTTGCATCGTCTACCGAAATTCGGAATGGATTTCGCAATCCCAGTTGGTAAACCTTGGATCGATTGGCATCCGGATTGCCGTTGTAGAAAGGGTTGTCGGCAAGGCCGTCACCGGTGATCGGATTGATCCGCAAAATCTTGCCGCTTAACGAATCGATGTCTTGAACACGAACGGCGCGAGGATCGACGTTGTTGTAGCTCGCTCCGTCACCGATCGAAACGAACAGACTGTTGTTGGATTCGAAGGCAAGGGAACCGACGGTGTGAGTCGTGCTGTCACTGTTGATGAAGTCCTGCAGATAGGATCCATCAGGATTCTGACCAGCCGGCGGTTCGGACACATTGAAGACACTATTGACGAAGCCGTTGAAATTGTCCCAGGTGCTGTTGTTGCCCAACAGAATGGTCTCGCTGCCACCGACCATGGTGGTGTAATTCGTGGACGAATTCAGAGTAATCCGCATCAGTCGTCCGGCGCGGTTACCGCTTCCGTCAGGTCGCGCGTTGGCGTTGCCGGTGTGATTATTTACCTCGGGCGGATCATAGGTGTACAGCAAGTACAAATATGGGTTGTTGGCGAGGTCGGGGTGGACCGCGATGTCCAGCAAGCCACGGTCAGAGTAATCGTTGACGATTGCGGAGATGTCGATCACCGGAGAGCCAACGGATTGACCGTCTCGCAAAACTTTGACGACTCCACCTTTTTCGGCAACGTACATGTTTCGGCCGTCCGGTGACCAATCGATGGCGATCGGTTGAACAAAACCGCTTGCGACGACCAATTCGCTGACGTCGCCCGACGGATTGACCGGCGGGTCGGCGGGCGGAGTTTCCAAATTCATCGTCCACGACAAAATACGGTGGGCATTTGGACGGTCGTAGTTGGACGAAGTAAATCCAGCGTAAAACTGCGAGCCGACATAGGCATCCAAACTAACCGTTGTCTTCAGCGTTGCCGCGGTCGGTTTAGTCGACGTTTCAGAAACATACACGCTGAGCGAATCGCTGATCCCGTTGTAATCGACCCAAGCGTAGTACACGCCGCCAAAATTCAGGTTGAACGGCGCTTGAACTTGCGCTAGATGATTTGTAATTTCGCCGCCGGCGAGCACACCGACTTCGTCGTTGTACAAGTCCCAGCCGTTTCTCCAAGTATCCAGTTCGACGGCGATGCTGTTGCCAATGTCATCGTAGCCGACGCCGCTACCGCCGCGACCCAATGCCGAAGCACCAGCGGCGGAGTTTTGCAACACGAATAAGATTCCGTCAGCGCCGCCGGCACCGCTGCCGCCAGTCATCTCGAACGAAAACGCCGTTTGAAAGGAGGTGTCCGCGTTGGCCAAGATCGGTGTGTCATAGAACGCCGATCCGGTTTGGAAAGTTGAATCACTGGTGATCTGTAATTTGCCGCTAACAAGAGACGCGCCGCCGTTGGTGACGATCCCCGACGCATTTTGAAAATCAGCGTAATTAGGAAGCGGCAGATCATCGTCAAGGATCGTGATGGTCGCGGTACGTGGAATGCCCAGGTCGGCGCCATTGGGATTGTCAATCGTAAAACTGAATGTCTCAGTTGTTTCCGGATCGCCGTTGTCGATGATGGGAATCAAAATGTCTCGCGACGACTGGTTCGGACTGAATGTGATGGTGTTCTCCGTGGTCGTGTAGTCGTCGCCGCTGATTGCATCTTGATCAAACGTTTGATAATCAACGCTTGCCGATGCGGACAGGTCGCCCGTTCGGACGATCGTCAGTGTTGCCGATCCATCCGATTCGCTGACTGTGATTTGGGAACTTGCTAGCTGAAACGAACTCTCGCCGCCCGGATTGCCACCGCCACCGGCGTACTGGAAGTACCCGTTGGTGTGTAAGTATTCGCTGGTGCGAAACCCTGGTTGGATGCCGTCACCGGGCAGCCAAGTCCCCGTCGAATAGACGCTTGGGTCTTCGGTCTGAAGTCGTTGCCCATCGATTTCGATCCAATCAACACGCAAATTGCGATCGATGACGCCATCGACATACAAGTCATTGGTGAACGCGATTTGAATTTGATCCGCGGTGACCGTTTCGGACGCGGTGAAAGTCAGATCCACGAATTGTCCGCCGTAGGCATTCCCACCGACATTCAACCAGGTACTGACCGTCCGGCCGTCAATCCGTAATTCCATCGTTTCTTCATTCGTGACGCCTGCGGCACGAATGTTGATCACAGAACCATTTCCTGTGTTGCCGCCTGGATCGAAATACTCGAAGTAGCCGCCAGCATGCATGAATTCGCTCTCTCGGAAACCGGCAGTAATGCCATCGCTGCTTTTCCACGTTCCGGTCGAGAAGACACTGGGATGTTCGGTTTCGATCGTCACGCCATTGACGGTGATGTTATCGACGCGCAGATTTCGATCGATGTTGGGAGGATCGTATAAGTCGTTGGTAAAGACGACGCGCACGCGATCGCCCGTTACCGTGTCGCCGCCGGTGTACGTAAAGGTCTCGAATTGCCCGGCGTAGTAATCACCGCCGATGTTCGACCACGTCTGAACTGTTTGGCCGTCAATCTGCAATGCCATTTGCTCTTCGCCGGTCAGACCCGCAGCGCGGATCGTAATCGGTAGGGTGTGGCGATAGTTGGCTAACACATATCCCTCGAACGCCACACCGGCCTCAATCACGCCGATGGTGTGTTCCAGGTCCCAGTCGGCGCCGCCGATCGCACCGGTGCGGTTGGTCGATGCGGCAACGTCGGCGCCAGTTATTTTGGCCAACGCAGCAACGAAACGTTGTCCCTGGCTGTCGGCAGCAACGTCGCAACCATAAACCAGGATGTCGGCGTCGGGCCGCAAGGCACGCGACCATTTCGCAATGTGTTGGGATTGATGTGCGATCGTCGTGGCATCGATCACCTTGCCGCCCAGTTGGATCTTCCCTGCTTCGCCGTGGCTGACGATGTGGAGCGAACCGACGTCGCGCCGATGGGCGAGCGTCTGCGAGATTTGGGCGATCGGGTCTTGAGATTCGCCGATCAAGACAATTTCGGCATCATCGATCGAAGCTCCAAGCAGGTCCGAATCGGCAACCGCGCTGTCGATGAAAACAATTCGATCGACGCTCGTCCGCGGCGAGGTCAATTCGTTTCCGGTCAATGCGGTACCGACCACGCTGGATGTCGGGCCGGAGGTGGTAGCTGGACTGGCAAGTGCTCCAACGGACGCGACAGCCCAGGCCGCATCGCCAGCGAGCATCAATCGTTGTTCCAATGGCGAGCAAGTCCAGCTTCGAGCGTCCCTGCGATCGGGGAAAGTACGATTACGACGACTTCTCATCAGTTGGAGTCTCCATTGCTGGCAAGAATCCTCTCGATGAAGATCAGATGCCGGGCGTCAAAATGCGGTGGCGGGGAGCTTTGGGCGGGGCTGGGGGTATGACTCTAGCAGAATCAGTAATGCCCGAATGTCAAGTGATTCCCGGCCGATTGAGTCGCTGGCGATCGGAGGATTTTGCTAGATCAAAACGAGTACGGTCGCTGACATCCGAGCGGAATGCCGACCCAGCGCGTCCAGGCAGGTCCATCGACGAGTCGAATAGATTGATTCATCTTGCGGTAAATGCGTGTAAACCGGTACTTACATCTGTTGATCTGGCCTCGGCGATTCATCCCCGCAACGATTCGAGCACCTTTCGATATGTACGACTACCTGATCGTTGGCGGCGGATTTTTTGGGTCGGTCTTTGCCAGGCAAATGACCGATGCTGGGGCGCGATGTTTGATCATCGAAAAACGCGATCACATCGCTGGGAATTGCCATACCCAATCGGTCGGTGGGATTCATGTCCATCAATACGGACCCCACATCTTTCACACCAATGACGAAGCGGTCTGGAATTACGTCAACCGATTCGCGGTTTTCAACCGTTTTACGTACCGGCCACGTGTCAACTACCGCGGCAACTTTTACTCATTCCCCATCAACTTGATGACGTTGTACCAACTCTGGGGAGTCAGTACGCCGGAGCAGGCTCAGAAGCGTTTGGAGGCCGAGCGGGTCAAGATCACGAAGCCGGCCAATTTGGAAGAGTGGGCTTTGTCTCAGGTGGGCCGCGAGTTGTACGAAACGTTTATTTACGGCTACACGCGAAAGCAATGGGGACGGGATCCCAAAGAGTTGCCCACATCAATCATTCGCCGCATCCCGGTTCGGATGACGTGGAACGATGACTATTTCAACGATCGTTTCTGTGGCATCCCGGTTGGCGGGTACACCCAACTGTTCCAAAAACTGATCGACGGTATTCCGATCGAAACCGGCGCGGACTTTATGGATGACCGTGAACGGTTTGAAAGTCAGGCAAAGAAAATCGTTTACACCGGGCCTCTGGATCGATTTCACGAATACGAATTGGGAAGCAACGATTGGCGCGGATTGAGGTTCGAGCAACAAGTGATGAATGTGGCTGACTATCAGGGAGTTGCAGCCGTCAATCACACCGACGTCGACGTTCCCTATACGCGAACCGTCGAACACAAACATTTTGATCCGGTCAAATCATCCCACACGGTGGTGACGCATGAGTATCCGGCTGACTGGAAAGTGGGTGACGAGATGTTCTATCCCGTCAACAACCGTCTGAACGAACAACTACAGCAAAAGTACGTCGAAATGATGCCATCGAATTACATCATCGGTGGTCGACTGGCAACCTACAAATACTACGACATGCATCAAGTGATTGCATCAGCGATTCACACCGCCAATAAAGAGATCAACAGTTGGATGCCTCGACTGCTTCATTCCGATGCGAACGTTGATGGCCATCGTCGCCGTGCTGCCTAATCACAATATCTATAGGTCTGTTTCGTGAATCTTCGTCAGCGAATTCGCAAACTGTTCTCGCTCGGTCGACCACATGACCCGTCGGTCCAGCCGATTGCAGGGTACCCCAGTTCGATCGTGGATTCGTACGGATGCGAGTTTGGCTTTGAGATGTATTACCACATCGCTTACGCGTACCATTTGCATCGCCGGGGGTTGCTGACCAAAACGATTAGTTGTCGCGACACGAAGTGTTTTTATTGGTTTTCGGACAATCACGAAGAACGCTATCAGCGACGTGACTGGGTTGCTCACTACCCGTGCATCGCGCAAACGCCTCATCAAACGCCCGACTTTTCGCGTTGGACGGTGCCTGATTTTCGCGGTCACTACCGGGGTCAGGTTGACTTTGGGTTTCAACGGCCACTGCTATTGGTGTTCAATAAGTACAACGGCGAATGGTTTGGGCCACCGGTCAATTATTTGTCCAAAGATCAGTTGGTTGGGTTGGCAGACTGGGCCCGTGATCGATATCAAATGGTCTATTTTCGTCCAACCCGCAAGATCGTCGAGGACAACAGCGACGTTTTTGACCTTGACGAAAAGCAAACGCTCTCGCAAATGGGCGTTGTCATGGCGGAATCTCTGCATGACAAATACTCTCAGCTAACCTTCAATGAATTTCAGCTTTGCTTGCTCGCTCAAGCAGATCAGAGAATTGCTGTGCAGGGCGGAGCAACTTACTTGAACGCACTATTTCCAGGTGACTTGTTGATCCTGCATCGTCGCGGCGAAGAGTCAGAACGCGGAACCTACGAACATTTTAAGCGGATGGCAGTCGATACTGTGGACGTCTTTGACGACGATCATCAACTGATCGAAACCCTCCAACGTCGCAATAGCAATCCAGATCGCGATGTTGCCTAGCGGCACGTGTGGCGTATCCCACTTGTGACGAATACGAGGCAAGTGGAGATGGCGTCGGTGTTATGCAGCGCGTCGGGTGATGCCGAGTTTGCGTCGCAATCGTTTCAGCGGTCCGACACGATTGGGGTGACTGAAAAGTTGTCGATCCGTGTACGCATCTGCGTCGTGATTGCGGCTCACGTGGTTGGGATGCCAGAGTTCTGTTAAGGCTTGAGTTGGCAATGCCGTCATGGGGTCATGCCGCTGCGTATGCGTGGCATCGGATCCAAATCCGATGTTGGAGACTAAATTGACGTCCGGCAGAATCGTTAGTCCGTGATTCATCCAGCAACTAAGTTGCCAGGGATACGCCCAACTGGCACTTTCGCCTGCGTGACAGCGGTCGTAGATCTCGGTCCAATAACGTATTTCTTGTGCGCTATCGCACCAATTCGAAAGGCCGCCTGCATCACGAAATGTGGGCCATTGGGGAATCATCAATGAAAAGTGTTCCCAGGCGCGACGCCACGTTGCCCAGCCCCAGCAATGCATGTATTTGGAAAAGTAGTAGCTGGCATCGGTGCGACTGATCCCTTGTTGAAAGTTGTCGCCGCTGATCGCCATGATCCGCTCGTCGTCTTCGTATCGTTCCAGCATGGCATCGCAGAACGAAAAAAAACTGGGGTCCGCCACACAGTCGTCTTCTAGGACGATCAGACGGTCGACAAACTGCATTGCTTGGGTGATGGCGCTGCTGATTCGCAGTCCACATCCCATATTGCTGGTGGCATAGATCTTGTAGACGGCGCAATCCCAATCGACCTGCTGCGCGATCTGACGCGTTTGCTGAACTAGCTGATCCTCACCCGGTCGATCCGGGCGAGCAGCGTCGCTGACCAGAAAAAGTTTGTTCGGACGGACGGAACGAATGCGTGCAAAACTGGCCCGCGTGGGCTCAGGTCGGTTGAAGGTCACAAAGGCAACAGCAACATCCAGCATCGTTACGATTTTGTCTCACTAAAAAGGGGACAGCAGGCTTCACTCGTTGGCGGAAAACCAACGACACAGTGCCTTGTAGACAAACCTGGGCGGTAAAAACGAGGGGAATTCAGCATCCTGATTGCGAAAAATCGCATTCATTCACTTTGGATCCTTTGCTAGCGTCCCTGCGTTGGTCCCTCCATCACGACACATCATTGGCCTGCTGCCAGAGGCGACGAATGGTCTCGACCAGTCGCGTGATGATGGGATCGCGACGATAGCCAATCGATGCTTCCATTCGCATCCCTGCCGGTAGTGTTCGCGCCGTTTCGCTGGACAACTGGATCCTGGCTGGAAAATGCGGTTCCAATAGCCGGTACTCCTGGTCGCCATCGTCCCCATCTGCATCGGACGCCTGTCGTACTGCCAACGGGCCTCCTTCGATGGCCGAAAGCGATGGTTCGGCAAGCCGATGGGTGGCGCGTGGATCAACGCGACGAATCTTGCCCTCGATTGGATCAAAACGACAGGTGCGGATTGGAATGGTTGCTCCCACTTGTGAGCGAGCTTCTTCGATATAGTCCTGATGAACGACAGCCAGCAGTTCTTTCTCGTTTTCCGCAGCGACCATTAACAACAGATCGCCTTCGTGTACGTAGCTGCCGACCAATTGAGCTAAGTCGCGACCAACGATTTGTCCATCGCGGTGGGCGATTACCTTGAGCCCACTGGCATGACGCTGGACCTGATCGATTTGATCGATCAATGATTGCGTCTTTTCCTGGAGCACCAATTGAGCTGACGCGTCACGCTGATTGATGGCTGCCCGATATCGCAACTTGTTCTGTTCCAATGCGATTCGCAGTTTGTAAAGTCGGATTTGCAACTCGGGGTTATCGATCTCGATCAACAGGTCACCACTTTTGACTTGCATCGAATCGACAACGTGAACCGCTCGCACAAATCCATCGGTTCGGCTGCGGACCAACGTCTCGGGCAAGAATGTGACGACGGCCGGTACCTTGACGGCTGTCGGAATCGGCATCCAGCAGACGGTCGCGATTGCGGCTGACAAGATCGCGGATCCAACAACAACGCCGCGGATGAAACGTGGCGTGTCACGTTGAAACAACTCTTTCCCATGCTTCTGCAATTGACCCAGCGGTTGGCCCAGCCATAGCAGCACGCCGATCGCCGCAATGATAACTCCGGCTCCGGAGAACATTGCTGCAGCGGTAATCGCGAGGGTTACGCAGATGACGACCTTCCAAATCAATGCCGCTGCACCATAAAGCCGCAGGAACCAGAGTCGCCAATGAATATAATGACCTGGCGAATCGTGTTGGCCGGTGACGATCCGCTTCGCAATTCGTTTGATCTCCTGCATCGATTCGCCGTACAAATTCGGAATTTCGATCAAGTCGGCCAAGATAAAGTAGCCGTCGAATCGCATTAAGGCGTTGGCATTGAACAGGATGGTGGACAGTCCCGCAGTGAACACGAGGTTGTGCAGCAGGAACTGTGTCTGTTGGGATTCACTATTGGCCCAAACCAAAATGGCGACTGCCGCGATGGTCAGTTCGACAAACATTCCGGCCGAAGCGACTGCGATCCGAGGCCAACGCGATGTCATTCGCCAGCAGCTGGTGACATCGACGTACGCCATCGGTGCGAAAAGGATAAATACCAGCCCCAACTCGCGAACTTCCCCGCCGTGTCGTTGGCAGGCGACGGCATGTGCAAGTTCGTGAACGATTTTCAGGACGACCCACCAACCCAATAGCCAGATCCAGTTGGTGCTACTGAAAATTTGCGTGCTCGATTCGGCGAAGCGATTCCAATGGCCCGCCAAGGTGAACAACGCGATCAGTATCAACAGGATGCCCAGCACCACGACGATTGGCGAAAAAATCCAGCGCAGTGACCGCGCCATTGGCGCGATAAAATCCCGCGAATTTCGATGCCCCGGTTTGCACAACGGCAGTTTCATCCAAAACGGATTGAATTTCGTCCACAGGGCGCTTGCCTGCTTGTCGCCGGGCGTTCGAGAGTGACCGCGTCGTGGCGGACCGTCGGTCGGTAGGTACGCCAGGTTGTTGCGAAGCAACCAACGTTGGATTGACTCAGCTTGACTGGCCGTCGGGGCTCGATCACGCAGTGTTGCTGCGGCAAGGCCACAGGCCTGTGGGATGGTTGTCTGTCCATCCAGCAACGAAATAAATACGTATTCTTCGTAGCCAACACGAAAAAACTTGTGCTCGGTTGGGATCTCGATTCTGTAGACGCACTCGCCACGTTCGCGAACCGGCCAGACGACAATGTCGTCTGCCAATTTCAGTTTCTGCTGCGCAAGGTCAACGCTATGGGGATCTCGGCGTACCATCGACTACCACCCCGTGTAGGTTCGGAGAGAATAGTAGGCACGATGGAAAAGATTCCAGGCGAGAGGATGTCGATCACTCTTAATCCAAGACCGTCCACGCATCCCGGGTCGCAGAGTCCCTTTGGGATCGCGAATCGTGACTTCGCCAATGAAGACGTTGTCGTGTTCGCGAATTTCAGCTTTGGGGTGAATATGCTCCAGCTTGCCGGTCAGTTTCTCCGCTGGCAGCGCGTGCAAATAGAACTCCACCGGCATTCCGGTCCGGACGGACGCGAGTTCTTGCTCGGGGATTGCGATTTCGACAATCATTTCGCCCAGTGGTGCAATTTCGAAAAGTATTTCGCCCTTGGTCAACGGCGTGCCTTCGGATCGCTTCAGGTCGTGACTGACCACTACTCCGGAGAGCGGACTGCGAATTTCTAAATTGTCGCGTTGATATTCCAGCAGCTCTTGTTCGAGCGTCAATCTTTCCGTCTCGAGCTGTGCGATCGAACTGCCGCCGAAATCGTGTTGGGCCATCAGTCCTTTCTTTTCTTGAATAGCCTGTTTTAGCTGGGCACGAAGACCGGCGAGTTCGTAATCGATTTCGCGGGGGTTGATTCGTGCGAGCGTTTCACCGCTTTGGACAACATCGCCGGGACGAACCAGGACGCGCTGGAGCGGGCCGTCGAAGGGCGCCGCGACGATGCGGCGTTGAACGGGTTGGAGTTCGCAGCGAGCCTTGACGTGATAGGGAACGGGAACGCACATTGCCAGTGCGATCGCAGCCGAAGCGGCCAGAATGACTTTGCGTCGCGACCGATCCGCCCGCTCGGTTGCCGAGCGAATCACTTGTTCCCACTTGCGCGGCTGCATCGCTTCGATCGCGACCAGTTTGTTGGTCAACGCACTGCCGACGGCATCCAAGTAATCTGCGACTCGTTGGGTGGCGGAATCAGGGGTTGGAATTTCAGGCGTTCGTTGATCGCGTGGCACTGAGATGGCATCGACCGCCATCAAGACGCCGTGAGGTTCACCCTGGGAGTCGATCAGCGGAATGGCGACCAAGGATGTCGCGGAGATCATGTCGACATATTTCTTGATTGCCAACAACGCGTGACGCTTGGAATGATCTCGACAGGGAAACATCGTTACGGCGCCACGCGCAAGGATTTCCTCCGCCGCCGCGTGAAAATGGGCCGCGGAATCGATTGTGTCGGGTGCTGTGTCGGCAATCAGTTCACACTTGCGTCCAAGCTTTCGCTGCCAAGCGATTTGCACTCTCTTGACATGGAGGCATTGCCCCAGCATGCGGGCGGCTTTGACCGCGGCCGATTGGCAGTCATGGCAAGTGTCCATTTCGGAAACGATCGCGACCGCCGCGGCCAGCATTCGGCATTGATCCTCGGCCTGCAAAACACGCTCGTTGGCTTGCTGGATTGCGACAGAGGCGTGCTCGATTGGCTGATGTGATACCACGTTGCCCGGCGCAGCGTTGATCGGCGCGCCAACGGACGATGGCACTTCGCCGGATCCGATTAAATGGGACGGATCAAGCATCCAGGGCGACTCCTTCCAAGGTGGTCAATTGGATCAGCAAATCAGCGTGACTTGATCTTGGGTGTGTGGAACGGGGCACCGGTCAGAGGGCGACGATCGGTGATACGTTCCGTCTGGTCGTATTGGGCAAGTTCCCAGTGGCAAGCGACTCCACACAGGATTTCTTCCTGAGGATTGGGGACTTTTACCTTGACGCGAACCGATCCGCTTTGCGGATCAGCGGTTGGTGAGATGAACTCGATGACTCCCGTACAGGTGGCGTTCTCCAAGCCGACCTGTAGTTCGATTTTTTCTCCGACGTGCAAGGTGCTGGAGACATTTTGAGGAACAAAGAAAACAGCTTTCAAGAGATCCAATTGGACGATGTGCATCACGACCGGATCGTTGGGCGACACAAATTCGCCTGCCTCTTTTTCGATTGCAACCACATGCCCGGTGATCGGCGATTGAATCTGACGCTGCTTGATCTGAGCCTTCGCACGTTCGTACTCGAGCCGACGGACCTCCAATTCCTCGCGAACGCTCTGCAATCGAGCTGCAGCCTTGAACTGTTCATTCTCGGCACGTTCGCGTTCACGCTCGGACGCGTTGCCCTGCTTGCTGAGCGCTTCGTAGCTTTCGAGTTGTTTTTTGCGTACTTCGTTTTCCGCTTCGGCTGAACGCAATGCTCCGGTTGCTGTTTTGGCCGCCCGGGCAACTTCCAGCGAGGCTTGCAGCACAGTGTCATCGAGCTTTGCCAACAGTTGATGCTTTGTCACGCGGTCGCCTTCATGGACCAACACTTGCGATAGCACGCCGATTTCCGCGGCCGGAACTGCGATTTGGCGATACGGTTCGGTGAAGCTTTCGACCGCGTCGCCACAAGCGATCGCCGGAGTTCCCAGGCAGATTGCCAACAGTAACATTCGGCTTCGGGTTCTGGACAGAACATTGGTCAGAGATTCGGGCATCATCCGTTCGCTTTGGCGTATGGGTCGCATGAAATCGATTCCGCTAGAGTCGTGGGTGATTGTTTGGTAAGCGGCACTGCGGGTGCCGGCTAGAATTCAATTGGATTACAGTTGCCAACATCCCTCAGGGGATTGGGATGTATCGAGCAACGATTCGGTTTCGTGGTCAAGCTTCAGCATTTGCAAACGCATGGAGGTTGCTTTGGATTGTTGGCTATGCTGGACGCGGGCGAGGGATTTGTCCCACGAGTTGGATACCGACGAACGATCCTCGGTTCGACGTAGGATCGCACGCCTGATCCAAGGTGCGTGCTTGGTGATCAGTGCGTCGTCGGCCGAGGTGTAAAATCTTGCCGTTCCCGGATCACCGCATCGTGCGCAGCGACCGATGAGTTGTCGGTCGACCCTGGCTAGTGAATGTCGCTCGGTCACGATGACATGCAGTCCGCCCAGTCGCCGCACATGTTCGTCCAACACGATATCCGTGCCACGTCCGGCCAAGTTTGTGGCGACGGTGATCGCACCGCTACGACCGGCTTTGGAGATAATGGCGGCTTCGTTTGCGTCTTGAACTCCGTTAAGAAGTTCGAAATCGAGTCCGAGCCGGCTAAGTTCTTCGGCGACACAAAGACTCTGCGCGATGTTCAGTGTTCCAATCAGGACGGCACGGCCTTGTCGATTCAGAGATTCTGTTTCTTGACCGATGGCTGCAATCTTGTCCGACTCGGTGTTGGAGATTGATTCGGCTTGAACTTGGCGTCGTGATTGCAGACGCAGGGGCACCGTGGCGACGGGTAACCCGTACACAAATGCAAATTCCTTTTCGCAACCCCTGGCCGTGCCGGTCATTCCACCGAGCATTGCGTACTGACGATAAAAACGTTGCCGCGTGATCTTGGCCAGCGGCTCGGTCTCAGGAGTGATTGGCAGGTTTTCCGCAGCCAAGACCGCCTGGTGCAAACCATCCGACCAGGTTCGGTCCTCGAAGATCCGGCCGGTGGACGGATCGACAATTTGCACCTTGTCTTCGGCAGTGACGTAGTGCACGTCGCGTTGGAATAGATGTGCGGCACGAAGGGCCAGAACGACATATTCGTGCCAGGGTCGAATCAATTGCCGATCCACCGCCATGGTGACGTCGGTATAGCAACGATCAAAACCCGCCGCCGTCAGTTCAACAACCCCAGCTTTTTGGTCCACCACAAAATCGCGATCGGCTTGCAGTTCCTGCCCGAGAGCGTTCGCTTGTAAGTGTATCGCGGCATCGGCTGCTTCACCTTGACTGCTACTGCTTAGCAAAAGGGGCGATACCGCATCGTCGATCAAAACGTGGTCGACTTCGTCAACAATCGCAGCGTGCAGCGGGCGTTGCCGAAGCGATGCATCGGGATCATTTCCCCTCAGTCGGTTCAAAATGACAGACCCCACTGGGCCGGACGCTTGTTGGGCGAGTGTCAGTTGGTCTTTTAAGTAATCAAATCCAAACACATGACCGGCCGCGTAAGTTACATCCGCTTCATACGCTGCACGCGTCTGGGACAGCGAATCAGAATCGGTCAGCAGGCCAGTGGTCATGCCAAGTCGTTCGAAGATCGGAGTCAATCGCTCGCGGTCACGACTGGCCAAGTAGTCGTTCGTAGTGGCAACATGAACTCCGCGTCCAGCGAGTGCATGCACGTAGGCGGGCAAGACGCCCGCTAACGTCTTGCCTTCGCCGGTTTGCATTTCGGCCACCGCTGAACAACTGACGATGATGCCCGCATGCAGTTGCACGTCGAAAAGGTCCAAGCCGGTCGCCTGGCGAATCGACTCCAAAACGCCTGCACCGGCAAGTGTGAGCAGACGTTGATCGTCTGTTGCAATTCCCGATCGCAAATATTGTTTCAGTCGCCCGGTGTGTTGCCTTAGTTGGTCGATGCCGCAATCACGCATCGTGCGGGCGGCCGTATGAGTTTCGTTCAAGATGGACGCGATCCACTTTGGATCGCTCAGCCGTCGGCGTCTCTCTCTGGCGACCGGTGACCGATCCACTTTGTCGCTGCGGCGATCAATATGCGTGAATCCACCGGCTATCGGTTCCGTTTTTGGCGACAGTGCGGCGGCAATCATCGTCTCGATTCCGTCGGTGGAGCTTCTTGAATCAAGGTTGCCTCGCGGCCCCAGATTAGATCCTGATCCGGGTTTGCAGTGGTCGCTCCATCTCGTGGGGTACCGACGCTATCCATACCACTGTTCGCGGCGCTCATGTCGTTTGGATCGACTCCCAGGGGACCGATATTGGGTGGAGCAACAATGGGCGCCTGGTCTTGAGCGTCAAATCGCAGCAGGATTCCCATCGCCTTGCGAAGTTCAATCCAAGACAGCGCATAGGCGACTTGTGACGACACGAGTGCTCGTTCTTCGTCAGCGAGTCGTTGTTGTGCGTCCAGTAAGTCCTCGATCAACAGGACCGCGGATTGGTTGGGATCGGGCAGGAGTTCCCAACGCTGCTGCAAATAATTGACTTCCTGGGTCGCGGCATCGATGGAACGTTTTTTGGCGACCAATTCGCTGTATGCGGTTTGTGTTTCGCGTACGGCCACTTCGACTTCCGTAAATGCGACTTCGGTGGCCTGTTGAAATTGATACATCGCTTGCGAAAATTGCCATCGATTTCGGTTCAACCGCGCCTTGTTGGCACGGTTACGAACCGGCAACTCATAGACCAAACCGGCCCAGTAGGTTGGACGACCATCGGATAACTGATTGGTCCAGGCACCCAGCGTGTTGCGATTGTCATCCAGTCCCGCAACATAGGTCCCCAGGATCATATCCAGTTTGGGCAGCACTTGATTTCGCGCCGCACCCACTTGCGCCGACACCGCTTGAACATTCCGAATGGCTTGAGCAATATCGGATCGATTGTCCAGTGCCGTGATCACGCTTTGCCGCGTGGAGACGGTGATGGGAAAACTGAGCGGTTGATCACGAGGGATCAGTTCCCACTGCTGCGCCTGCATCAGTTGTTGGCTGCCGGTCAGTAGACGCAGACGTGCCTGCGCGTCACGAATGCGAGTCACACTGCGAACGAGTTCTGATCGGCGACTGGTCAATGCGGCGCGTGCTCGCAAGATTTGACGTTTTTGTGAATCGACGCCATCACGTGCTTCCAACACTTTGGTCAAACGCTCCGCACCGGCGACCAAACGCTGACGTTGCAGCCAATCGGCACGGGCTTGATACAGATCCCAGTAGGCACGCGTGACATCGACCAGATGGGTCTCTAAGTCGGTGCGCACCGAAGCATTTGATATTTGCAAGTCCAATTGCGCTAGCAGCACGCGCACGTTGTTGACGGCAGCGCCACGGTCGCGCATCAGCGGTTGTGTAAAGTTGAACTCCAGCCGCGTGGTGCCTTGCGGATTGGGATCGAGAAACTGCGAGTTGTTGGATTGGAAACCGCCGCGCTGATACAGTTCCCATTTTCCGCCGTTACGGGTTTTCTTGCGAACGCCACCGGTCGCGGTGAACGTTTCGTCGCGGAATGTGTCGTTGGCATTTCCGGTGGTCAGCGTGCTGCCGACCGGTTCACTGGTGTCGGTGAACTTGCCTTCGAGAAACACTTTGGGGTCAAACTCGGCGTCGGCGATCACGATGTCGCTGTGGCGGATATGCGATTTCGTCAGGATGGATCGGACATAGGGCGACGATGCGAGGGCGGTTTCGGTTAACGTTCCAATATCGACCGGCAGTGTCTGCGGAGACAAACCGAGGGAGTTTTGCATTGGCAAACTCCACCACATCTCGAACGTTTCACCGCCATTCGCGCCCGCATCGGCTGCCGTGAACATCGCTTCGGGGTCAACGAACAGAGGTTGTGATTGGCTGGGAACCTCGGTGGCCCGGATTCGATAGGGGTCCAGGACTCGCGCGTAGGGCCCGTGCGACACAGGCATCGGGAGTGAAGGAGCAGGAGGCGGGATTAACCCGACACGCTCGGCCGGGGAATCGATCACGACGTCGCGACTGGTGAATTGGCCGGTGCTGTTTTCAGTGTTGTTTGCGTTATTGACTTCGTTGGCTTGATCGATGCGGCTGTCGTCGTTTGCGATTTTGCGACTTGGAGCGGATGTTTTTGCTTGTGCGTCGTCTGGTTCGATTTGCAGGTAACTAGGGAGGGATCTCTGTTGGGGTGCACCCGGGGGCGTCAGTCGCGGTTGTGTCGCAGCAATGTCTTGCGTCGTATCGGTCTCCGTTGCGATTATCGGAGTGGATTCAGCGACAGGCGTGAAGCGAATGGGCTCTGGAGGAAGCGGGGTAGCAGCGATCGTGGGCGACTTCGGTCCACTGGCGAGAAATGCCGGTGGGCTCAACGAGGTCGTTGCCGGACGCTGGTTGTCTGTTTTTTCGATGGGCGTGGACATCTGCGGAAACGCAAATGGAATGCTCGGGCCCGATGTGTCCAGCGCGTGCAAAGTAGCGTCGCTGTGTGTCGGTGGTGACAACTGTGCGGCGGCGACGGGCGTGGTAGGCGAAGTCGCAAGAATGGAAGGATTGACCGGCGTGGCGGTCTGCGCTGTTTTTTTGCTGAACGTCTTGAGGGCAGGCACGCTGGCCCCGTCAACCGCAGGTACGCTTTCGGTTTTTGACTCAGTAGCCACGTTAGCCGACGGCGGATTTTCGCTAGGAAATGCGAAAGGGTTGGCGCGGGTTTTGTATGCGGGTGCGCCGATGATCAGCGACGATTTCGTCGTACGCTGTCGACCGGGCGGTTCTTGAGCTGTTCCAACTGTGGTGACCAAAGTGGCCGACGCCAATAAGGCGCGCAGAATCTGCGCCCGGGAGCGTCGTCGACTTTCAATAGGCGTCTTGAGCCTACGCATCAAATTCTGCAGGAATTGAGGTCACGGTTGGCAACGTCCCATCGGCCACTTTCTTGGATTGAATGTCAATCACATGGACGTCCGGTACGTGAGAATCCGAATTGCCAGATCGGTTCGAACAGGAATAACGATCGGCAGAAACGGACTAGGCGGTACAGGGCGATCGCAAGGAAAGGGGTGGCCCCCTACTGCCCGTCATGGAAAAACCAAAGCAAGCGATGCAATCGGAACAGCAATTCAACTTTGCCACGTCCTCACATTGTCTCAATGTCGGCATCTACTCAGATCGTTCCCTACAGTTCAATTGGTCGACTCCCGCACCGGCGATCCGGCTCCAACTATTCGTCCATACCCCACAAAAGTCCCTGTTTCATGCCTAATCGAATACGCAATTGGTGGCAGACGTGCTTGCTAACTGCCGATGAAGCGGCATTGCGTGTTCGCGCGGCGGTTGCAAAAAGCGATCATCCGGCACGATCGTCAAAATCGTTAATCCTTAACGATTTGGAACCTCGCGTGCTGTTCAGCGCGACCCCGATCGACCCGGCGATGATTCCGGGGGCGGACGAATTGAGTGCGACGGTGGTTGAAGTGGAGCCCGCAGAGGATTCGGGTCAGGATCAACAACTTGCCGCCAGCAGTGCAACCGAGCAATCGAGCTCGGAAATCATCGTGATCGATTCGAGTCTGCCGGATTTGCAGCAATTCTTGGATGACTTGCATCAGTCCGACCGCGATAGAGACGTGTTTGTATTGGATGCCAACCGCGACGGGGTCGATCAAATCACCGAAATCCTGTCGGGTCGTAACGGGGTCGAATCATTGCATTTGGTTTCGCATGGCAGCGACGGTGGAATCCAACTCGGCAATACTTGGCTTACCGACGACAATTTGAATGCCTACGCCGGGCAGATTTCGATGTGGCAAGGTTCGCTGAGCAGCGAATCGGACATTCTGATCTACGGCTGTGATCTGGCCAGCGGCGCCGATGGTCAACACCTGATTGAGTCGCTGAGCGTCTTAACCGGCGCTGATGTGGCTGCGAGTGTCGACGACACGGGCCATCAGTCTCTCGGCGGCGATTGGGATCTGGAATATACCGTCGGTCAGATTCA
>JABDKS010000508.1 GCA_013002105.1 Pirellulaceae bacterium
GTCCTGGACTGCTCGAATCGATTTACGAGTGGTGTTTGCCGATGGAATTGGGGTTGCGGGGCTATCAGGTCAAGAGCCAGGAATCTGTGGTCGTTCATTGGAAGAAATTCCGCAAAGAATATCCGTTGAACTTCGATCTGCTGATCAACGACTGTTTGCTGGTGGAGCTGAAAGCCATGGAGGCAGTTAAGCCGATTCACAAAGCACAGCTACTGAGCTACATGAAGTTGGTCGACATCCCGCTGGGATTGATCATCAACTTTAATGAACAGAAGCTGGTCGACGGAGTTTCGCGCCTGATATTGCCAGGAGCGAATACAGAATGAAACGAGGAAACCGAGCCTTTGTTGACTCTGCGGCCTCCTGTTCAAATTCGTTGGGTCGTGCAAATCGCCACTAAAATCACCAATGCCCGAGGGAGAGTGAAATGATCGTCGTGGACCGATGCAAACGGCGACTTAAAAACCGCGCGGCTCTGTGCGCGAGCGGATCGGAAAACGACGCTATGCTTGCTCAGCCAAAAACTAAACCTCCCGGGCGGGAGGTTCAGCGTTCATTGGTCGTCGGTTGCGGCGGGGCGTTAGCTGCAACCCATGCTGTTGCCGCAGTTATGGCAAAGGTAGCAATTGCCGTTGCGGACGGTGATGCTTCCGCAGCCGTCGCAGGTTGGCGCGTCAATCTGGAACCTGGCGAACTGATCGCCCTGGGCCGAACCAGGTTCAGACTTGTGAGTCGACCCGTTGCCGTTGCTGGTCGTCAACTCATTGATGTTTGCCATCAACGCTGCCCGCTCGGCCAACGCGACCGCGGCCCCAGCGTCTTCCCTCAATCCGTTCATCACAGGACTGGCGGTCGCCGTGATTTCACCCCCGTTGCCTTTGTTGATCGTTTCGGTTTCCCCGCTCTTGGTTTGTGGGACCCCATGATCATTACCACTCATAAAGGTCAGACCTAGCCAGCGAGCGATGTAATCGACGACGCTCTTGGCGATCCGAATATCTTTGTTGGACGTATGGCCCATTGGTTCAAAGCGCGTGTGGCTGAATTTATTGACCAGTACCTCGAGCGGTACACCATATTGCAAAGCGATTGACAACGCGGTGCCAAAGCTGTCCATGATGCCGCCAATCGTCGAGCCCTCTTTCGCCATCGTGATAAAGATCTCGCCGGGACGGCCATCCGGGTAGAGCCCGACGCACAGGTAGCCTTCGTGACCAGCGATCGTGAATTTATGAGTCACGCTTTGCCGTGTATCGGGCAAACGTTCACGGCGTGGCTTGTAAACCACTTTTTCCACCGTTTCGGTGACCATTTTGGTCTCGCCGCTTGCGGTTTCGCCTTCTTCCGAAGTCGTGTTTAGAGGCTGCGATTGCTTGCTGCCATCGCGGTAGATCGCGATCGCTTTCAATCCGAGTTCCCAGCCCCAGTAATAAGCATTGGCGATATCTTCCGGCGTGGTGTCGGATGGCATATTGACCGTCTTGCTGATCGCTCCCGAGAGGAATGGCTGCGCGGCAGCCATCATCGTCACATGCGCTTGCCAGGCAATGCTGCGGACGCCGTTAGCTGCCTGGAAGGCACAATCAAACACTGGCAAGTGTTCAACATCCAGATCGGGAGCACCTTCGATCGTATCGTTGGTGTCGATGTAGCTGAGAATGTTTTTGATTTGCGATTCGTCGTATCCGAGCTTATGCAAACCCAGCCGTACGGTTTGGTTGACAATTTTCAGCATCCCGCCGCCGGCAAGTTGCTTGTACTTGACCAGTGCAATGTCCGGTTCAATTCCGGTCGTATCGCAATCCATCATGAAGCTGATCGTACCGGTCGGAGCCAATACCGTCGCTTGAGCGTTACGAAAGCCGTTTTGCCGACCACTGGTCAAGACTTCGTTCCACACGTTGCGAGCCGCATCTTTCAAATATTGCGGTCCGGCATCGTTGATGTTCTCCACCTCGTCGCGATGCATTTCCATCACGCGTAGGAACGGATCACGGTTTTCGGTGAATCGGTCAAAGGGACCGACAGCACGCGCTAGTTGGGCGC
>JABDKS010000526.1 GCA_013002105.1 Pirellulaceae bacterium
GTCCTGGACGGTCCTTTCAAAAAGAGCTTTATCTATCGAAACGTCAATGCCGAGTATGCCAATCGAGCGACGTTTCGTTCAGCACTGCGTATGTACGATCAAATCGTAGCACCGCACGCTCAAGACGAATCCAGCCGCGGCGGGTTCGCAGCCCATGACGGCGAGTTGATGTTGAGCGGCGAAGTCATCCAATTCGAGCACGATGATCTTCTGCCACCTGGTGTCGCTCGTGCGCAACTCGGAATCCCAACGGACAAACGTCTCGTCTATCTCAGCGCTGGTGGCGGCGGTGACCCCAGCGCGGAAACCCAGTTGCGATCACTAATCGACAACCTCTCCGATCTCAATCACGTTCAATTGCTGGTCGGCGCAGGACCGTTGTACCGCGGAGGGCGTCTATCGGGGACGAACGTGACATGGTTCGACGGGCCATCGATCGCAAAATATTTTTCGGCTCTCGATGCCGCCGTTTCCGCGGCCGGCTACAACACTTTTCATGAACTGCTCTACGCTAGGGTCCCTACCGCGTTTTTCAGCCAAGAAAAGATCGCTGATGATCAATCGGCTCGTATTCAAAAGGCGCTCGCCGCCGGCGCATGCAAGTCGCTAGACGACGTTGCGGATCGTGAATCAGTCGTCACCACCGTGCAAGATCTGTTGCACGGCGACACGGCAAATCAACTGCGAACCGCATGCGAAAAACAACTGCCGACCAACGGCGCTAGCCGATGCGCCGTTGAGTTGCTGCGGCCGCTCTACGGAGACCAACGATTTCATTGGGCCAAATCCGTATTGACACCTCGGCTTGCCCATCGGCTGGAGCAACTCTCCGATTCCTCCACCATTGTCGCCGATTGGCTTGTTCCGCTCGTTCCGGAAGATCAATCTCAAACGATTGGCAGCCATCCGAGGCTCGATGCGATCATCAGACAATTGTCGCCGTCAGCCGCGAGCGAAATGCAACAGGCGTTGTCCAAAGAAAATAATCCAAGCGACCATGCGCGCATCGAATCGAAATTGATCGAACTTTTCGACGCATTTGGGAATTGGCCGGACATTGACCGTCGGCGGATCGCCGATGCGTCGCTCAAGACGATCGTAGCGACCATGAAAAAGCAACCGCTGCAGGGTGAACTTGAGAATCAATGGGCGTCATGGATTGGCGAGATCATCGATGCTGCTCGATCAATGATCGCTTTCGATGCGGGCTCCGAAAACGCAGTCTCATCCGTCATCGACCGACTCAGACTCTTTCGAGCTTTTCCTCGCGTGGTAGACGCGGATGTTTCAGCGTCGGCCGATTTATTCCGCCAGTTTCTCTCGGATCACTCAAGTCGCGGCGCGTCGCTGCACGAAATCGACCAAGCGATCCAGCTGCTTAAACTCACGCATTCTCGCGTCACCAAATCGTTACTTGAGCAGACCCCGGATCGCATCGCTCCACGACGCATGACGGAGCCGACCCAATGATAAGTCCGGGCCTAACTACACGTGCCGAGCAAAAGAAACAACGCGAATTGCGTTTGAAAGGCGTTGTGACTGGAAAGCCTCTGCTTGGTCCACAAACGGTTCACTTTGATATCGCCAACGGATGCAACGTGCGTTGCACGACCTGTTGGCACCACAGCCCCCACTTGATCGAAAGCCATACTCCAACGATCGATTGGAAACGACGATCGATGTCGCTGGATTCGTTTCGCAACATCATGGACGATCTTGCCCAGCTCGGCGGATTGGAAAACGTCATCCTCTCTGGAATGGGCGATCCCTCACTGAACAAGCAACTCCCCGAGATGGTGCGATACGCTCACCAACACGGCGTCGGCGTGACCATCATCACCAACTTGCTTGCCGTCGACTTGGATCAGATTCTTTCCAGCCCCGGTGAACTGAACCTGCTCGTTTCCATTTGCGGTGTCACGCGCGATTCCTGGACGGCGTTTCATGGTGGCTTCATCGCAGGTGGATTCGAGCGGTTGATTGATCAGCTAACTGTGCTGCGAGACTCAGGCTTTCGACCAAAACATGTCCAAGTCATCAATTCCCAAAACTACCACGAATTGCCGGAAATGGTTCGTTTCGCGACCGATTGGCCTACCAAACGAATCAACTTCAAATTCGCATCGTTGATCAACGGGACCGAGGCGGTCGCGCTGTCGAATGACCAAAAAACGGAGCTGATCGAAACGCTGATTCCTCGCGCGTCAGCCATCGCCCAAATGAAGGACATCGAGACCGACCTGGAGGCGTTCCGAACGCAAGTCACATTGGACTCTCATCGTACGTCACCCATCGAAGACGTCGGGTGCTACATGGGGACAATCTATTGTCGAGTGACGGTTGATCAAGAGCTCTTGTATTGTTGCAACACTGATATCTCGGTCGGTTTCATCGACGAGAAGAACTCATTTCGCAGTCTCTGGTTTGGTGCCGGATACACGCAACTGCGCGAGCGGCTCACCCGTGGTGACTTTCTCAAGAGCTGCCAACAATGCGGTAAATACAAACAAAATTTCAAATGGTCGCGTAAGCTGCATCAGCTAACGGCGGCCGGAAAACAAGTGAAAACCGATATAGCGGGTGCGACGCTGTGACCGTCAAACAATTTGTCCAATCGATCACCCGCGCCGGCAATCTGCATTCTCCGAATGCAGATTTACAACCGACCGTAGAATGGCGCGTCAACGGTTTTTGCAACTACGACTGTTCGTACTGCATTCAATCCAAAGCGTCTCGTGTCGGTGTGCCTGACGACGAGACAATCGACAACATCATTGGTGAGTTTGCCCGCTTGCCCGGCCAATGGGAAATCAAGATGTCGGGCGGCGAGCCGTTTGCGTTCAAGGGATTCGTCGGTCTCGTGATTCCGGAGTTGATTCGCCGGACCGATCATCTTGTTTCCGTGCTCACGAA
>JABDKS010000533.1 GCA_013002105.1 Pirellulaceae bacterium
GCGGGCTTCCTTGGCCGACTCCCGACTCAACTGGCAACTGTGCAATCCGCAAATCCGGACCCGCGTGACGGTCGACCGACTCGGTTACGGGCAACACCAAACCTGTGTTCTCAGGCATCAAATACCCATCTGCGGCAGAAACCGACGCGGAAACGCTCATCACCGCGCAGGCAAAAACGCCAGCTCCGCACACCTGACGCAATGACTTGTAAATTCTGCTCTGCGACGATTTCATCGCTCACTCCACCGGTTCGATCAAAACGAGTTGGTCCAATGGTATGAATTCGACCGACCGGAACAGAAAAACGAGTCGATCGATGTAGCCGTCCTACAATCGTTAAAACAATCAGCCAACACACCAGCAAAAAAGCCGCGACGCTCCCGGATGGATTCGTCGCGGCCAAAGAGTGCCCATCAATCAAATACACTGACAATCCGATTAATCGTCAAGGTTTTTCTTTTTCGGTCGTCGCTGCCGATGGCGATTCGACCACCTTCTTGTCGTTGTCTTTCTTCTTCGCATCGACAAACTTCAGCGACGCACTATTCATACAGTATCGCTTTCCGGTCGGCTTGGGACCATCGTCAAAGACATGCCCAAGGTGGGCGTTGCATCGCTTGCAGTGCACTTCGGTCCGCGAATAAAACAATTTCCAATCCTCGCGAAACCCCACCGCACTCTTGTCAATCGGATCAAAAAAACTAGGCCAGCCGGTGCCCGACTTGTACTTGGTATCGCTGGTAAACAGTTCCTTGTCACAAACAATGCAACGATACGTGCCCTCTTTCTTGTTGTTCCAATAAGCGTTGCGGAAGGCCGGTTCCGTGCCTTCTTCTTGCGTAACGTAATATTGAATTCGGTTGAGCGATTTGCGCAGTTGTGTTTTGGTTTTGGGTTTGTAAGTGTCCTCGGTATCGGATGCCTGAGACTCTGCTGGAACCGTCGCATCGTCCGCATGAACACTGGCGATGATCACCGATCCAAAAATCAGCGCCCCCGCGAGCAGAGACAATCGGAACCACGAGTTTGCCGAACCGATAGGTAAATTTTTCGTTTTCATTTCTCTTTGGAATTCTTAGACGTAACGAATGTCGGATTCAATTGACGTGATGTTATTTTAAACGCCCCGTTTCGGCGTTTTGGGAATTACGAACAGACAACCCGGAATCTTTCACTAAACTAAGCGGTCGGCGGGCAAAATCGGCTTTGCCCCCAAGCAACGAATAAACCGCATTTGGCTGGCTGTAGCAAACGATCGCTGCGATAGCCCGGTTCACTCTCAGAGCCGGCACTCACCATAACCAGATACCCATCCGCTTTGGCACCATTGTATGGTCGATGTCCAGCTCAGTGAAATCGAGAAAAGCTACGGAAATTGTCGTGTCTTGGCCACGTTGAACCTGCATGTCGCCGCCGGCCAATACGTTGTATTGCTCGGACCGAGCGGTTGCGGCAAAACGACCCTGCTGAAAATCATCGCCGGGTTGGAACAACCCGATCATGGACAGTTGTGTTTGGGTGGCAATCGTGCTGAACATTTACCGCCGCGAAAACGGGATGTCTCCATCGTTTTCCAACACGATGCACTCTACCCACACCTGAGCATTCGTGATTCGATCGCATTCGGTTTGAAATCCCTATCGGCGTCAGAGCGACGTTCGCGAATCGATCAAGCGTGCCAACTGACGGGCATCGCCAGCTTACTTGACCGTCGTCCGGACCACTTGAGCGGCGGTGAACTACGACGCGCCGCGATCGCCAAAGCGATCGCGCGACGCGCATCGGTGCGGTTGTTGGACGAACCCCTTTCGGCGATCGATTCGCACGTGCGGCACGGAATCGCAAACGCATTAATCGATTGGCATACATCGCACCCCGGCACCACCATTCACGTCACTCACAACGGTCAAGAAGCGATGCACATCGCCGACCTGATCGCCGTGATGGGGACCAGCACGTCGGGCGGAAATCAAATTGTGCAGCTTGCACGGCCAGAGGAAATCTATCGCACCCCTGCAAACAAATCCGTGGCCTTGTCGATCGGTTCTCCGCCCATGAGTTTCTTGGGCGCAAAAATAAAGCAGGGACAGCTGACTTTTACCGACGATTGCTTTCGAGTCGTGGGCCACTGGCCGATTCCTTCTGATCGGGATCAAGACATTGAAATCGGTATGCGGTCCAATGCGATTGGACAAGTAAGCCCCAAAGCAGATGTGACAAAAAATGGATTATTGATCAGCGGCACAGTCACTCGAACTTACTTTTCCAACGATCATTGGATTGCATCGGTCAAAGCCGCTGACCAAGTGGTGTTGGCTGATTTTACTGATCGGCCGCCCACCGTCGGTGACCACATCACCTTGTATGCCGACTGCCAAAAGTGCCATCTCTTCGACACTACCGGCCAGAGTCTCGCCGTAAAACGTCCCCGCTAGTGTTTTGTCAATACAGACTTGACGGGTGGTCCAGTCGTAGGGTGTCGCCGAAGGACAGGGCCGGTTCCTACCGGCCAATCGCATTCGGGCGGCCGGTAGGAACCTTGTCTTTACCCACAAGTCGGCTTTTGCAATCAACACTTTACCCTCCCGCGCATATGACTTTCCATTGGAAAACACGCTGTCGCGGGAGGGTCGGTGG
>JABDKS010000534.1 GCA_013002105.1 Pirellulaceae bacterium
GGTCACTGCCGCCGCCGGCGAAACTGATTCGAAATGGAGTTCGCGTGATAATCATTGGAACAGATCCGCGATTGCTTCCAGCCGTTCGGGCGTGCCGATGTCGTAGAACCGCTGGGTTGTCACAAACCCTAGCAGTCGGCGGTCAGCAATCAGACGAGGAAAAATCTCTTGCTCCAATGATACTTTGCCGGCCGGAATTTCATCCACCAACTTTGTCGTTAATGCCAAAACTCCGGCTTCGACGTAATTTAGATCCGGGTCGTCCGGTTCGTCTTTGATGTACTTGGTAATCACATTCGAATCGTCGATCGCGATGTTGTTAATGACACCTGTGTCTTCGAATTGGTTGTCATAGACGGTCACGACGCCGCTGGCCGTCGATTGATTTAGCATCTGTAGTACTTGACCGTACTGGATCGGCAAGTAGGAGTCGCCGTAGATGACCAGGAACGAATCTGCCAATAACTCCGACGCTGCTTTCAATGCGCCTCCGGTTCCCAGCGGTGTATCCTCTCGCGAATACCTCACCTGAATCCCAAACTCCGACCCATCGCCGAAATAGTCTTCGATTTGTTCACCCAGGTAACCGGTTAGTAAAACGATGTCCGTGATTGTTTGCTGCTGAAGCAAACGTAGCTGATGTTGCAAGTAGGGAGTGTCACCTACCGGCACCATCGGTTTTGGAACCGTCTTGGTCAGTGGGCGCAGGCGAGTCCCCAAACCACCCGCCAAAATTACGGCTTGCACTACGGGGACTCTTGCATCGCGTTTAAGGTGCTTTCAATGGCAAAACGAATGGCCTGCTCCGAATTTCGCTTTGCCTGCCATCCCAGACTGTTGATCGCGGAGACGTCCAGCGTGAACTTAGGAACATCGCCAGCCCAGCCGCCTTCGGTTCCGGTGTATTCGAATTTGACGTTTGACAGTCCCAGTTGTTCCACCACAAGTTCCGCGATCCGATTAACGGTGATCGAATCATCACAGCCAAGGTTGTAAACGCTGTGAGCCCGCGTTTCGTGCTCGACCGCAAACAGCATGGCAGCCACACATTCGTCGCTGCGCAAATAGGACTTGGCTTGTTTGCCGTTGCCCAAAATCAACAGCTTCGTGGGATCGTCCTGAAGCTTGGCAGCGAAGTCACCGATGACAGTGCGGCCGCGTGCTCGAACCTTGGGGCCAACAATATTGGCGAATCGAAACACCCAACACTGCATGTCGAACAGGTGCCCGAACGCGTGGATTAGTCCCTCACATGCAAGCTTGCTGGCGCCGTAAAGCGAGATCGGCTGCGGCGATTGGCACTCGTCAATAGGCAGTTTCTCGCTGATTCCATAGACCGCTGATGTCGATGAGAAGGCCAGCCTCTTGATCTCGCGCCGACGCATGGACTCCAGCACGTGGTACGTCGCCATCGTGTTCTGTTGCAGGTCCTTGTCTGTAGGATCGCCTGGGGCAAACTTCACATCCGGATTTGCGGCTAGGTGGTATACCATCTGCACCGACTCCATCGCCGAATCAAGCACGCTACTATCCAACAAGTCTCCCTCAATGAATCGGAAGTTGTCGCGATCCAGGAGTGATTCGATGTGTGAAAGTCGGCCGCTGCTAAGGTTGTCTAAAACAACCACGTCGGCACCTTGATCCACGAGCGCCGCGGCGAGGTCGGATCCGATACAGCCAGCACCGCCAGTGATCAATGTCTTGTTAGTCATATTACCTAGGTTAGTCTCAGCCTTTGACAATTTGGCCTGCGTGAAGAATTGGCTGACTTAAGCTTCTGGTTGGTGCTGCAGGGGCGGGAATTCGGCGATGGTATAGAAACACGATCGCCGCAGCGACCATGAACCATAACCCTTTGGATTGGAACTGGGTGGAAATAAAACTGACCGAAAGCACCGCTGTGACCAGGAATCCCAACGCGATGGAATCGGAGCGACCAATTCTGAGCCCCGCGAACGCAAAGGAGAAGACAAAGGCGGTGAATAATACGATTCCAGGAAATCCGTTCTCGGCAATCGTCTTTAACCATGCGGAGTGTGACGACTTCTGATACTTCAAACTCCCTTTTCTCAAGCCTCGTGTGTCGTCCAGATTCGACCAACTGTACCGAAAACCACCGGTACCGACACCGACCGGACTACTGGAAAACATGCGCCACGCGGCGACGACAAAATCTGACCGATTGCTGGTGCGGTCAGCTACCGTCAAATCCTGGTCGACAAGCTGGTCAACCCGGTGGAACGTACGGTCACGAAATTGCGGGAAGGCATTGATGACAAACAATGTGGCCAACATGCCGGCGGCAATCATCTGAAATCGGCGCGACGTCGAACGAGCGGAAAACAAGATGTACAACGCACAGACGCTGGCGACCAGAATTCCACCACGGCTACCTACCAAAAACGTCCAGCAAAAATTGACCGCAAACAACAAATACAGAATCGTTTGCTCGACACCTCTTGCCGTATTGCTGGCGAGCCCCATGCCAACTACGATCATCGCGCCAATGAACACATAGCACAGCGCATTCGGATCGATGTAGTTCGTGTCCAGGATGTCTTTAATCAGATATTCCTCGCGGACCGACGAAAAGCTCAACCCTTCACGATTGAAGAAGAACGCCAATCCCGCCAGTGCCGAACTGAGCCCAACGGTCACCGCCATCAGGTACCAAATCCGAGGATTGTTTCGGCAGCGGTATAGATA
>JABDKS010000544.1 GCA_013002105.1 Pirellulaceae bacterium
CAGCGAACTGACCACGGCGGCACGCAAGAACGGATCGCCCACCGAGTCTCTTGCCAATCTCGCCAGCAAGCGTGTCGCCATCAACGTCTTGCTGTACCCGAGTGAATACGCCAATTGCAAACGCACATGGTGATCGCTCCAGTTCTGATTGCCCAGCTCTGCCAACAACACGGTTGCATCATCCCCAACGTCAGCCAGCAGCGGCTCCGCGATTCGAATCGCATGACGGACAACCGTCGCGTCGGTATCGTCCAGCGCGATCAGCATCGTGGCGACATCCATCTGGTCCAAACCATCCAAGACACAGAGTGCATGTAGACGCGCCATCGGATTGTCCGACGCCTTCACAACATTCCGTAGCTCGGCGGTGACGTCGACCGCTTGACGTTCGATCAGCAACGCTTGGGCCAAGTCACGTGTGCGGCCGTTGCGTGAGCCGAGATGGGCGACCAGTTGTGCGGAGGTCAAATTCCCTAACGCGAAGACCACTCGCGGCGTGGTAACGGTCGGGATAACGCGATAGATCCGCCCGCGGTCGTGCCCGGCACGCAGAAAAAGTTCCTTTTCGCGTTGGTCATCGATCCATTCGGGATGTTCGATCACCAGTCGATACATGTCCGTGATCCACAAAGCACCATCGGGGCCGGTCGTGACGGTCGTGGGACGAAACCAACTGTCACGCGATGCCAAGAATTCTCGATCCGTTTCGTCATCCGCACGAACGCTTTCAAACGACACACCGTCAGCCATCAGGCGACGACGGTGGACGACGTTGTGGACCGGTTCACACGTGAACGTGTTGTTAGCGAAATCATCGCCGAACAGGTCGTCCCGATACACCATCGTGCTGCAAGCCGATGTGAATTTGTGTCCTGTGCCCGGCGGCGGTGGTTTGTAACCTGACCAATGACTGAGCACTCGTGAGATCGGAAACAACTGGGTGTTGGAAACTGTGGCAATGTCACGGTGGGCAGACGGTGTCGAGACGTGCCGATTGCGACGCAGGTAGTGATCGGCCAAAACGTAATGTCGCAGCGGCAACGGATTGCTGCATCCAAACCAATTGCCATGATCATCCCGGTGGCGACCAAACTGAGTTCGTCCGGATTGTGCGTCCAGCGATCCATCGTGGGGCCGAATCCGCAAATCTTGTCCGCGAATGTCGATCGTCTTGCCGGTCGCGACCGATTGAACCTTCCCGCCGCTGTCACCGTTGGCGACGTACAGCCAATTGTCCAAGCCCCGTTCGAACCCGTTGACCAGATGCTGCTGATTACCTTGTGTGAACCCGCGATACAACTCTTCGCGAATTTCTGCTTTCCCATCACCGTCTCGGTCGGCGGCAAAAAAGATGGTCGGCGCGGCGCTGACGATCACGCCGTCCTGCCAAGCGATGACGCCGGTCGGGAACGCGATTTCGTCCAAAAACAGCGTGGACTTGTCGTAGGTGCCGTCACCATCGGTGTCTTCCAAATAGCGGACCCGCCCACCAGGCTTGCCTTTGTCGTTCATCCCCAGCGGATAATCAGCCATTTCGACGACCCACAGTTTTCCGTCGGGTCCCCAATCGATCGCGATCGGATCCATCACCAATGGTTCGGCCGCGACCAATTCGACAGTCAAACCATCGCGGATTTCCATTGACCGCAGCGAAGCGTCAGGCGAAAGCGGTGGCGGATCAACGTCGCCAATCAATTCGGTAAACGAACGCCGATCCACACCGTCGGGCAAACGATTCGTGTCCTCATTTTGCACCCACATGTTTTCGGCGGCGAACCAGGCACCGTTATTCGTGCCGTCTCGCACGATCAGGGGGACATTTTGCAAGTTGTCGACTTGGCGCGTGAATGCGTCCGTCGCGGGATCATACAAACGAATCGCCGTCTCCCGCGGATTGGCGACGATCAAATCATCGTGATCATCACCATCAAAATCCACGAATCGCATCCCGTTATCGCGACCGGATTCGTCCACGATCGCGAACGGCATCGCTGCATGCGGTTTCCAACTGCCGCTCCATTTCAAAATCTGTTTCACCGCCTCGTTGGCGACGATGATTTCACTTTGTCCATCGCCATCCAAGTCACGCAGTCGCACTCCTTGATCGACCCCATCGACCGACGTTCGCACTTCGGTCAATTCACGCGGTAGCGGCGTGCGAGAGAATCCATCTGGCGTATACTGGTAAATCGACTGATCGGATTCGTTGTTGACCAGCAACCCGATGGTTTTGGCGGACAACTGACCAAACCGCACACCCAAGTCGATACGACCTGATGCGCCGGGGCGAGTGAAAAGTACGTTGTGCGGCAGATCGCGCCACGTGTTGTTAGAAGGCTGCCAAATTCGCGCCACTTGCAGGTGTTCGTTGCCGATCATGACGTCCAGGAATCCATCCTGATTCAGATCGACAATACGCACGCCGTTATCGCTGCCGTCGGCGGCGCGGATGGGTTGGCCTAGCAAAAGATTGTCGTTGATCCGCTGGATACATTCTTTGAACGTCAAAAACATGACGCGCCGGCCATGATTTTTTTGCACGCGATCGATGACCGACACCATTTGGTCGTTTCGGATCCAATTGTGCGGATGAAAAATGATGTTGGCGATCCCCTTTTTGATCACCGTCGCGTCGATCGCAGCGACCATATCATCGACCGTGCGCGGATTATTGGGCTGCTGAATATTCTGCGCTTGCCAATCGTCTGGAATCGTACAGGGGAATTCCCAGCACAGTCGGTCAATCACATAGGGATACGGATAGTTTTCGATCTTGTTGACGAACGAATCAAAGGGAATGTAGCGCTCAAAACGTTCGCTGCCGTCTGCGTTGAGCGTCAGTTCCTTGGGCAGTTGCGGATCGTTGGATCGAAAAACATTGACGACAGACGTGCTGGCTTGCAAAAAATTTCCGTCGGGGGTCGTCTGATTGATGATTTCGGCAAACGCTCGCGGGCTGGGTGTGTTCTTGGAATCCATGCATGGAAATCGGAACGCTACGGGATGGTTGCCGGGAACCGAGAACATCATGTCGACGCATTGGTCGTAGGTCGCTTTGGCTTTTGCAAAATCGCCGCCTTGCAAGCAGGGGCAGGGATGCGCGATCGTGTGCGTCTCCAACGACACACCTTCGTCCAACCATGTTTGCAGCTGGGGATCCGCTGGATCGATTTGGCAAGTCATGATACTGACCGCCGCCCGACCGTCGATTTGTTTCAATCGGTCCAAAATCGGCCGCAGGAACGATTCGTACTTGGCCGTATCACGCATGTCATCGATTCCCAGCGTCACGACGGTATCGACACCTTCTTCGCCAATCCATTGTGGCGTGGTTAGTTTTGGGAAATGTGTGCCCGGGTAATACGCGTCGGCATCGTGGTCCAAATAGGCCACCGGGTTGGTTTGTGCATACAAATGCCCACAGAATGACGTGCCCAGCAAAATGGCAGCGGCGATAACACAAAGTCGCAACATAGTTGCAGTCCAGCGATGGATTGGCGAAAGGCGTTGATCACAACGCGACATAGCCACTTTAGCAGCCCAATCTCTTAGACTGTTGCGTCGATACGAGCGGTTCGTAAACACGGTGTCGGCAGGGCCCCCACAAACAGGGGCATGACCCACCGGACCGACGCAAACAAGTTGACCTGAAACGACGGACTTGGGATGACAGACGATGCCTGATGATGAGGACTATGGTCTGAGTCCGACAAAACAGGTGCGGACGATTACGCCACCGGCGGTCGACTACGGCGTACCGAGACCAAAATCGTACCGGCCAAAGATCGGTCTGATCGGAGCTGGCG
>JABDKS010000560.1 GCA_013002105.1 Pirellulaceae bacterium
CGCCAGAACTGGCAACGAAATCTGTCAGGCCGTCAGGGTGGTGCGGCGGCAACCGCCCGTCGTTCGGGCCTCGGCGAAGGAGAGTTTTTCGGACTGCGTGAATGGCAAACGGGTGACAGCCCGAAATGGATTCATTGGCGCACGACCGCCAGACTGACCAAACCGGCAGTTCGCCAATTCGAACAACAGCGAAGTTTTGATCTGTGTGTTGTCGTTGACGCGTACTGCGCGCCCGACCTGGGCGACGATGATGTTGAAACGGCAATCAGCTTGGCCGCAACCATCGTTTCCAATATCACGATTTCACCTTCCAATCGCGTTGTTCTGGGGGTTGCAGGCGTGGTCAATGATGCCGTGACGGGCAGCAGTACGGATCTGGCCAAACTCCGGATGCTGGAAGTATTAGCGGATGTCCGAACCAGTCAGCACCCACAACTCGTAGACGCCATCGGCCAGTCACTCTCGTTGGCTCGGTCGGCTCGCGACTTGGTGGTCATCAGTACTCGAACCAAACACGAGGCGTTCAAGAAGGACACTTTGGGCGTTGACCGACTACTGAACTCGCACACGATCGGTGCAGCGGGATGTAGCGTCCAGTGGATCAATGTTCGGGACGACGCAGTCGCGAACTGGTTGGCTGAGGAGCCGGTATGAAAGACAGGGCGATTTCGCTGCACGGTGACGATCAGGTCAACCAGCCGAGCTTTGACCGGTTGAAACTCTATTTCGCAATCTTGACGGTACTGGGCGGATTTGCTTTGGCGGTGGGCAATGATGGTGCCGTGATTCCGATCATCGCAGTTTTTTTCGCCATCGTTGGCTATCTATTCGTCGATGTTCTGCAACTGTTTTGGTTGCCAGCGCCAGCCGCTTACATCGCAATGGCCTTAGCGGCGGTGTTTTGTATCATTGATTTTGCCGATGGCGATTCCGCGGGCCCGCGGCAACTGTTGGCCGTCTCGCATCTACTGGTGATCGTGCAAGCGATCTTGATGATGCAGCGCAAGTCGAAACGGATATTTGAACAGTTGGCGATATTCTGTCTATTGGAATTGATTGTCGCAGCGGTGTTCAACGACGCGCTCAGTTTCGGGCTGTTGTTGATTCCGGTTGGAGTCATCGGTGCCATGGCGCTGGGACTGCTGGCCACTGTAGCGACCACCGGTGGTCCTGCTTCCGATGAATCTTTGGATCGAAGCGGGGACTCGATAGATTTGGAACCAGTGATTCGCATCGATGTGGGCGAATCGACTCGTCTTGCCGCCAAATTGGCCAATCGATACGCCAACATTTCAACTTTGATCCTGGTACCGTCGATCGTCAGCGTCGCGTTAGTGTTTTTCTATGCGCTGCCGCGAACTTCGGAAGCGTCGCGCAACAGTCGTCTCGGCAACGCCTTGGTCGGGTTCTCCGAACAAGTGCAGTTGGAACAGCTGGGCCATATGCTGCTCAATCCAGAGATCGCGATGCATATCGATTTGTCTGATCGCTTTACCGGTAAAAACTACCGGACGTACGGCGGTATCTACCTGCGTGGACGAACGTTAGAGCAATACGAATCGAAAACGATAGATAATCGTCAAACCGCGACCTGGAAGGCGGTTCCGATTGATCCGAAAAGGGAATTGCTCGCGCTTCCGAGCGAGTATTTTCCAAAGCGTTCAACAGACGCCAACTTTTACGACACGGTTGACGTTTCCATTTCCTGCAAACCTATGCGCACCAGCGCGCTGTTTTCGATCGCACCCTATTACCGAATGAACCAATCGCAGAATATTGTGCATATGTCGGATCGATGGACCATTCGCAGACGTGGATCGCGAGAGCTGATACCCCCGCCGATTGAGTACGTATTTGGTACGAACGCTTTTCACAAAGGGATTCAAGCCGAACTGATTGCTCGCTGGTCGCAATCGAATTCATCGGCACTTTCGATTAGCGAGGTCGTCGATTCGTCTCAATCAAACCTGGCGATCGGGCCCGCGGATAAGTCTGTTCGGTACCGTCAAATGCTCTTGGAGTTCGACTCGAAAACGATGCCCTCGATCGCTCAGATCGCAAATGATTATGCGTTGGACCGGAGTGGCAAACGGCGCACTGACGTCGAAATCGCCAAAGCGATTGAACAACATTTCAAGGCGCCGGGGCGTTATCGGTACAGTTTGGACTTGCGAATGGATACGGTTCCGGACTTGGATCCAATCGAGCAGTTTGTGGCTGTCGACCAACGGGGCCACTGCCAATATTTTGCTTCTGCCATGGCGATGATGTTACGCAGCCAAAATATTCCAACACGTGTTGTCGTCGGCTACTACACCGACGAGTACAACGAATGGACGGGTCAGTACATTGCTCGTCAATCGCATGCTCATGCCTGGGTCGAAGCCCTGATCGATCACGATCAGATCAATCAGTACAGGATGGTTTACGGACAACCGCCATCCGATCAATACTGGTTGCGTCTCGACCCAACTCCAGCGGCCAGCGGTGGGGCCCAAAGTCCGGGAACAATCCGGCAAAGTATCGATTTGGCGCAAGACCTTTGGGATGATTACGTCGTCGAGATGGACGCCGACCGGCAACAAGATTCGGTCATGGCCGGCGGTATTCGGCCCTCGGGTCCGTGGTATGACAACGCGGTCGATTGGCTGAGTGGACAGATTCGTCGAATCCAAGCGGGCGATTTGGGAGGCGGATCGTTGGCTGGTCGAGAAGTCTTCTCTTGGCCCGCAGCGATTGGAGGCATTGTTGCATTTGTCGCTTTGCTTGTGTTACTGCGCATCAG
>JABDKS010000591.1 GCA_013002105.1 Pirellulaceae bacterium
GGAAAAAAGTCATCCGATCGCACAACCGTTCAGTTGGATTGTGTCATTTGGATGTCGCGGGATCAGGGGTGATCAACTCAAGTTCACCGACAGATTGCATGCTTCGCTCATTCCGTCGATTCAATGCGGTTGTACGCTGACGCCACTTGGTTGACAAAGCGGAAATGGCCATACCCACCAGCTCCCGGTCCGTACTGTCGGTGACAAGCCAAACAGCACCGACATAGACTCCGCAGCCAAAGAAGCTGGCCAGGATCAATGTCGACCAGGCGTCAAGCAAGAACCAAGAATTTGCAATTACGCAAACGCAACAAGCCACACCGAACGGCGTGATACCGGGTAGCAACGATCGTCGCAAAAAGTCTTTCCAGGTACCTTTCACAAATGATAGGCTCATTCCCCACATGACAAGGACGTTCAACAAACTCTCCGCCGCGAACATGGCAACCGCGACGCCCACCGCGCCGGTTCCCATCCAACTAGCGAAGAACATCGCTGCAAAAGTACAGATGAGCACTACGATTTGTCCGCGATAAAAGAGGCTGACTCGACCACTCGCGTGTGCGACGCGGAAAAACATTGCGACCGCGAAGAAAAAGGGATATCGCGCAAGCATGACCGACATAACGACGGCAGAATCCGCGAACGCTTCGCCGACGTACAATTCAATAATGTTCGGCGCGAAAACAATCAGTGGGCCAATCGACAGTAACGCGAGCCAAAGGCAGTATCGATTTCCACGATAGAATGCCTCCTTGAGGACCCCGTCGCCCTCTTGCGCGTACAATCTGGTGAGGGCCGGCTGCACGGGAGTAATCGCTGCTCCAATAATCTTGCGCAACTGCAAGTCGGGGAGGCGGCCCAAGTAAAAGATTGCCAGGTCAACCGGCGAACCATATCGATTCAACAAAAGGATGGGCGACGTTTTGGTGATGAAGTCGCCTATGGCGGTTGTCGACGTCCATGCTCCGAATCCGAGCAGCGTCTTCGCAGTTTTTATTCGGATGGAACGAACCCGAAAACGGATTGCAGGGATCATTCGCCGTGTTGCCGCAATTCTCAGTGAAGTGTTGAGAATTTCGATCGCTAGATTGGCAACGACGAGCCAAATGATGCGCTGGCTGACGCCCAGCAATAATGCCACCAAGAGTGCTGCACGAACCAATTCGCAGAGCAATTGGATCAGATTGAGGATCGTGAAACGTTGTCGGATATAGAGTCCCGCAGCGAATGGCGTCGCAACCAGGTTGATGCAGATATAGATCAGGATCATCCCTAGCATTAGCTGGGCGTCCATGACATGGTTGGTGTCAACGACTAAGACCCGGTCAATCTGCCAGACGACAAGCGAGCCAATCCCCGCGATTAGAGTTGCCATACCGAGCAGTACAGGCACCATCGAGGATGTGATTCGCGTTAAGTCCTCCTGGTCGTTTTTTGAATCGGCGACAATCAGGTATCGCGCGACCCCACCGGTACACGTATTCGCCAATATGTTGATAAAGAATATCAATGAAGCGATCAATGGGAACAATGCGTACTCTTCCACGCCAACGGTCTGAATGAGAAACCGGTTGACCCAAAACAGCACGACCATCTGCACAATTCGGGTGCAGAGACTGCTCAGCACGTTAATGCTGTAGAGCTTGGCCGTTGATTTCTGTGGAGAGGTTGTTGACGCGGTCATCTATAGATTAGTTGCCAATGCAATGCCTCGAGTCGACGAGCGTCGGCGGCATCCCATTTAGCATGTCTTCGTCGTGATGTGGTTTTGATCGCATGGTTCACAAATGTAACGCTCTAGTCCAAGATCAATGATGCCCTTGCTGAACTCATCGAAGTTCTGAATCTTTTGGTGAAGCGATTCCGAGCGATCTTGTTTTCGCCGTCGAATTTCTATGTTGTCGTCACATAGGCCGTGCCCGTCATTCAGCTCGATTACAGGTCTAAGTTGATTGACCAGAAATCTCAGGCGATCGGATTCGGTCTTCACAGACATGAGTTGCTCATAGCCTACGACATTGACGCGCTGTCCCGACGCAACCAAGTAACGTTCGATCGCATCGAACCAGGTCGAGATCCGCTTTTCGTATACGGCAAAATCGTTTGCGTTCAACGTTGGCTTGATATGGGTTGTGTCGGTGA
>JABDKS010000620.1 GCA_013002105.1 Pirellulaceae bacterium
CACTGACTTGCACGGTGTAGTTCTCGGTACGCGTTTGCGTTTGAGGAACATTGACCGTGTAAGTTTGTTGACGCGTTTCCACGCGAGCAACACGACGGGTGACCGCACACATACGTGTCTGGGTCTGAGTTTGGTAGGTGGTCGTTGGGACCATGCGTGTTTCGGTCACGTACTGCGATCGCATCACAGTTTGTGTTTGGTACGAAACCGCACCGCCGCCACCAGCGCCATAGGCACCGCCAGCACCGTAGGCACCACCAGCACCTGCTCCACCCCCATAATTGACAGCCGATCCAGCACCATAGGCACCGGCACCACTGCCATAAACAACGGCTCCGCCGCCACAACCTGCGGCGATCCCGCCACTGGCGACACAACCGGAGCCGCTCGCGCAGCCTCCGCAGTCACCACAACCAGCTTGGACAGTGCCAGCGAATACGAACGCTGCAACTAGTCCAAATACATACTTAAGCACTTGTGCTTTCATCAAGGAAACCCTCCAGAACGTCTCACAGCCAGTGAGGCAACAGTAGAAATACGAGGAAGTTTAACGGCTGCGCAAAATGGGCTAATCTGCCCAGGCGGTAAGAATCTATCCAGTTGAGTTTGGGTGTCAATGATTCGCCAAAGTCAAACTGGGTTAAACGGGCTAAATCACCAAGCCAAAACATTCGATACAAATTCGCTTCACCCGCCCCGCCGCGATCTCATTAGTAGGGATCGCCATCAGAAAGTCAATCAACGAAGAACAGAGTTCCCTTGCATTCACATAAGGGTGCACTAATCGCTTTAGAATAGTGGACGGAAGTATCTGTCTACCGCATCGATTTCTGCCGACTTTGCCCGATTTTTTTAATCGGAAAAATCTGATTTTCGCAGAAGTGGGGTGCGAATGGTGACCGCTGGCGCCCCGATCACCTACGCGACAGCGGGGGTGGCTGCCCACTCACCGACGGTGATCGAACCGGCTGCGCTGGCGAATGTCCGCCTGCACGAAACAGATACCGCCAACACTTGGGTTCGCTAAACGGCCTTGACAGATGCTAACGATACACCAACTGCCTTTAACTCACTTCCAGCGGATGAGCTCGTCGTCGAACACGTGGGCTCGGAAGTCGACATTGCTATCCACACCCGACCAAAGTTGCGCCTACCCGGCCAACAATGCGTTCGCGCATGGCGTATGGAATAGGACGAATCGGCTGCATTCACAGCGACGCGTAGGGGTGCATTCACCCAAGGAACGTGACGGCCACAAACATCCATTACATCTCGCCCACTCGATGTAATGCGACCCACCGAAAGAGCCGATAGCCAACCCAAGAGCAAGAAAGATTCGATTCGGCGAAAAAGAAGGCTGTCACATAGTGGTGTCTGTTCCGTATTATGCGCACGGACGTTTACGCGTTTTGATATTGGATTTATGTTGCATCGAAGTGATTAGAGCGACGTTGCCAACTGAGAATAATGACTGATTGATTCGCGACATTGAGATTCGATCGTCGCCGCCAAGACAGCGGTGACGTAAGTGGTTGTGGGAGGAGATCGATGAGTCGATCACCGCAAACGAATTATCCCTCCGAAAATCCTCGCAAACTTATCTGCGTTGGAGATCCGCAATCTCTGCCGTCGGACATCACTCCCGACGAAGTCGTCGTGATCGACACCGCTGCCGCGGTGCTGGACGAATTAGAAGAGCCATCGATCGAAGGCGTTTGGATTGCCCGCCCTCAACTGCCTCAGTTATCGGAGCTTCGCGGGATCTGTCAGAGCGGTTTGATGTTACGCGACATGCCCGAAGGCGTGGCGTTGCTGGACATGGACGTTCGAGTGTTGTGGGCCAATCGTCGCCTACGCAGTTGGGCCGGAAAGACCGATGAGGCGCCGGTCGGGATGACGCTGTACGAGTTGCTGGGAAACCCTGAAATCATGGGGCCCGATTTCTGTCCGTTCCACACGGCCCTGGCGACAGGCGACGAAAGCACCAGCACGCTGCACAGTACCGACGACAAGTTTTTTCAGGTACATGCCGCCCCGATTGTTCACGAGGATCAAACGCGACAATTGATTGTCACAATCAGTGACATCACCGAAGAAATACTGCAGCAGCAAAAACTGGCTGCCATTCATCAAGCCGGCCGTGAGCTTGCCGATTTGCGACCTTCTGAAATCTTCATGATGGAAGTCGACGAGCGAATCGACTTGCTCAAAGAAAACATTCGTCACTACCTAAGTGACCTGCTGAATTTTGAAGTGATTGAGATCCGATTGCTCGAACACGCCACCGGCAACCTGGTTCCTTTGCTGAGCGTCGGGATCGACCAGGAAGCAGCAGATCGACAATTGTTTGCCCATCCTCAGGGCAACGGCATCACCGGATACGCCGCGGCAAGTGGTATGAGCTACATCTGCCACGATGTCGTCAACGATCCGCTTTTTATCCCTGGTGTTGCCAATTCGCGCAGTTCGCTGACGGTTCCGTTGATCCTGCACGACCAGGTCCTGGGCACCATCAATGTCGAAAGCCCCAAACCGGCCGCCTTTGGCGATAGCGACCTGCAATTCCTGGAAATTTTTGCCCGCGATGTCGCGTTCGCACTCAACACGCTGGAGTTACTGGTCGCTCAAAAAGCCAACACGGCCCAACAAAGTTGCGATGCGATCCACAGTGCCGTGGCCATGCCGGTCGATGAAATACTGAACGATGCCGTCAACGTGATGGAGGAATACATCGGTCACAGCAGCGAAGTCTCCGACCGTATTCGACGAATCCTGCAAAACGCGCGTGACATTAAACAGACGATCCAACAAATCGGCCAGCGCATGACGCCACTCGAGGCCGTTCCGGTGGGCGTCGTTTCGACGCAGCACGAACAGCTCAATGGTAAGCGTATTTTGGTGGTCGATGCGGACGAACAAGTTCGCGAAGACGCCCACAATCTGCTGGAACGCTACGGTTGCGTCGTGGAGACGGCCCACAAGGGCGACGAAGCCGTATTGATGGTTCGCGGCAGCGGCGGTGCCACGGGCTACGACGTGATCATCAGCGACATCAAATTGCCCGACTACAGCGGATACCAGTTGATGTTGCGACTGGGCCAAATCATGGATCGCGTACCGATGGTGTTGATGAAGGGATTTGGATACGACCCCGGCCATTCGATTGTCAAAGCGCGACAAAACGGGCTTCACCCCAAAGCGCTGCTCTTCAAACCGTTCCGCTTGGATCAATTGATCGACGTCGTCAACACGATGATTCAGTTGAACCAGGAAACGCCGCCCAAACAGCTCAGCGACGCGGAACAAAAAGCCAAAGCGTCCGCTGCCAATCAGTAGCCATGGATTTACGACTGATCGTCTTCCATATCCTGGATATAACGCCGCAATCGATCCAGTTCGTCCTCGGTACCCTTTAGCTTGAGCATATTTTCGACCCGCTTGAGCAATTCGATCTTGTTGACCGGCTTGCTCAAAAAGTCGTCAGTGCCGGCGGCGACCGCCCGCTCGATATCACCCAGTTCGTTCAATGCGGTGACCATCAATACCATCGTGCGACGCGACTGCTCGCCTTCTTTGATCTGTTTGCAAACTTCGAAACCGCTCAAGTGCGGCATCATCACATCCAGCAATACCAGGTCGGGCGAAAAGCTATCGACTTTTTCCAGGGTATCGCGACCATCGACAGATGTCTCGATTTCACAATCAATCGTGGCCAGATAAGCTTCTAACAACTCGCGGTTGGCCGCGTTGTCGTCGGCAATCAAGATTCGATGCGGCGTGTCTGCCATGAATCAAATGCTTCGTGGTTGAGGTGGACTGACTAAATATCGGATCGCTCAAGTGTCACAACGATCACGATTTTGACGCAGTGGACGGGATCCTAAACGGCGGTCGATCCGCTGGCTGCGGGAACGGGAAAATGTTCGCATAGTTGGCGAACGTCCTCACGGATCGATTTCAATGTGGCTTGGTCATCGGCATTGGACAATGCCTGATGAATCCACTGTCCAATCCTTTTAAGTTCTTCCACGCCCATGCCACGTGTCGTCAGCGCCGGCGTCCCGATGCGAATCCCAGACGGATCCATCGGCTTGCGGGTGTCAAAGGGGATCATGTTCATATTGACGGTGATGCCACATTCATCCAGCACCGCCTCGGCTTTTTTGCCACCCAAGCCAACGGCCGTCACGTCGACCAACATCAGATGGTTATCGGTTCCGCCGCTAACGAGCGGCAGCCCGGCCGACATCAGCGTTTCGGCCAGGGCCTGGGCGTTATCGACGACCGCTTGTCCATAGACCTTGAAGTCGGGCTCCATCGCTTCGCGGAAACAAATCGCTTTGGCCGCAACGATGTGCATCAGCGGCCCACCTTGCGTACCCGGGAAAACATTGCGATTGACCATTTTGAGCTGTTCCTGCTTGCATAGGATCAGCCCACTGCGTGGGCCACGCAACGTCTTGTGCGTGGTCGTCGTGACAAAATCAGCGTAGGGAACGGGGTTATTGTGAATTCCGGCAGCGACCAGACCGGCGTAATGGGCCATGTCGACCATCAATAACGCGCCGACTTCGTTCGCGATCTCGGCAAATTTGTCGTGGGGAATCTCGCGTGGATACGCGCTCGCCCCGGCGACGATTAACTTTGGCTTTTCCTCGCGAGCCAGCTTGGCAATCTGATCAAAGTCCAACCGATGCGTTTTCTGATCGACTCCGTAACTGTGGAAATTGTACAGCCGTCCGCTGATGTTCAATCGCATCCCGTGCGTCAGGTGTCCGCCCTGGGCCAGATCCAACCCCAGTACGCTGTCGCCAGGTTCCAAACACGACAGATAGACCGCCGTGTTGGCCTGCGAACCGCTGTGTGGCTGCACGTTGGCTGCGTCGGCCCCAAAGAGCTGCTTGGCCCGATCGAT
Source organism: Pirellulaceae bacterium (assembly GCA_013002105.1). The sequence goes on from JABDKS010000620.1 coordinate 4,916, forward strand.
GGCTAGTGTCTCCACGACATCGACGTGTTCACAACCACCGTAGTAGCGTCGACCCGGGTAGCCTTCGGCGTATTTGTTCGTCAAGACGCTGCCGGCGGCCTGCATGATGGCGGGGCTGGTGTAGTTTTCGCTAGCGATCATTTCCAGGCCGTCTTGCTGCCGGGTCGCCTCGGCTTCGATCGCGTCCCAGATCTCTGGATCTTGTTGTTGCAGTGGGTTCATTGGAGCGAAGTGTCTCGTATAGAAGCGTTTGGGATAGTGCAAAAAAGGGGGATCGACAGAGGGGAAATCCGCCCCGGCCGCTTAATTGTCGACCGTCACCGAAAAACCGTCAATGTAGCCAAAATCCGAGCATTCCCCCCGCAGGGTCATCAATCGAAGCTCCGTTGGGCACCTTTTCGCAAAGTCGTTTGGATTTCAGGGACTTTATCGGATAAAACAGTAGTACCGACGCGAGGACTCCTTTGTTTCTGCGTCCAACCCTTTAGATCCCCTCGGATGCCAGCCGATTCGTACGCGAATTACGCTGTTTCTTATCACAGTTCGCTGTAGCTGTGAGCTAACGCTGCGGCTGTGACCTACCTTTGAAGGATCGTCTCCTTGATAACCGAGTGCTCGGAATGAAATTCACAAAGCTTATTTTTGCTTCCCTGTTCACCGTCGCTTGCAGCTGGGTTGTCCCGGCAAGCGCTGAACTGCCCGCCTTTGACAAAGTGTCCGAAGGATTTGAGAAGGTTGCTGTCTCGGACATGCAGAATCCCAAGGGACTGTTCAACCTCTGGCAACGCAAAAAGGACGGGCAAGTCCTGGGCGAACTGCCCAAAAACTTCGCCGGCAAGAGTTACTTCATCGCCCTGACGGTCAGCAGCGGCGACAAATATGCCGGATTGCAATCGGGCGAATGGGTTGTGCAGTGGCGTCGGTACGATGAACGGATCGCCCTGATCGCACCGAACCTGGAGATCCGCGCGACCGGAGATGCAGAATCCAAGGCGTCGGTCAAACGATTGTTCACCGATCAAGTTCTGCTGGACGTTCCGATTGTGGCGATGGGTCCCGCCGGCGGTCCGGTCATTGATTTTGATTCGTTGTTGGTCACCAAAGCGTCCACCTTTTTTGGACGTTCGGTCCGAGTCACGAATACCAATCTAAGAACCATCGAGTCCGCAAAAGTCTTTCCCGACAACGTCGAATTGGCGTTTGAGGTCGTCGGCAACGGCGGTCGACTGCAAACGTTGCACTACTCGTTCAGCGAAGTGCCCGCTGCGACATCGGGGTTCAAACCGCGTGAAGCCGACGAACGTGTTGGCTATTTTACCACGGCGTACTCGGACCTGAGTAAATACAAGGATGACGAAACCCGCATCCGTTATATCAATCGTTGGAAACTGGAAAAGCGTGATCCAAAACTGAAACTCAGTCCGCCCAAAGAGCCGATTCGCTTTTATGTCGAGCACACCGCCCCAGTCCGTTACCGACGTTGGATCAAATCGGGCGTCGATTACTGGAACAAAGCGTTCGAAAAAGTCGGTTTGGTCGACGCGATCGTGATCGAATACCAAGACGCCCAAAGCAAGGCGCACATGGAAAAAGATCCCGAGGACGTCCGGTACAACTTCATCCGCTGGCT
>JABDKS010000662.1 GCA_013002105.1 Pirellulaceae bacterium
CTGATGCAGCGGTTCGGGATCGAGCGAGATCGTTTTAACGTCAGCACCGGCACCTTCGACTTCGCGTAGCGACGGAATGTTTCAATCGCCCACCCTGCGCGTTGCCGTCATCGAGATTCGCTGACAAGGTTTTACATTTCACCTCAGTCAACCAATTCAAAAAGACGATCACCACTTTTGGATATGAAACGATCACACTCAGTTTTCCGCGTCTTGAGCCACACGGTGCTGCGACTTTTCGTAAGCGTGTTATTCATTGTGGTTTCGCGAACAGCGATCGCCGCGGAAAAACATGCGATCCTGATTAAACATTGCGGCAAGTGCCACACGGGTGACGAACCCGAAGCCGAATTCCATTTAGACATACTGGGCGACGGCGTTACCACAGAGAACCAAGAGCGATGGCAAGCGAGTCTGGAATTTGTTGCGCTCGGCGATATGCCGCCGAGCGAAGACTCCAAGGTGACTGATTCGGAGCGTGCTGAGATTGCAAAGTACATTCGACAGGTACTGCTCCAGCACGCACGACCGCTCGACGCACCGAACCGCACCCCGACACGACGGCTGAATAATCGTGAGTTCGCCAATAGTATCTCCGACGTATTGGGGATCGAAGACCCTGGAACACATTTTCCGCTCGGCAATCTGCTTGGCGATACGTTGCATGAAGGATTCGATACGAATGGCGATGCACTAGGCATCAGTCAGTACCATTTGGAACAGTACATCGAGTCAGTCCGCAACGTGATTGACGCGACGATATTGACCAGCGAAAAGCCGCGAAGCGAGTATTACAAGGTCGACGTCGATTCGCTGCGAATGACTTCGCTGAATCAACGGACGACGCGACGGGAAGTCGCAACGCGTAACGCTGATAGCCTGGACTTCCGTGATCCACGTTTGCGGATGTATTTCGATAATTTTAAAACCGTCCCCGCGTCCGGCTATTACAAAATCAAGATCCGCGCTACCGGCATTGATCGCGGATACTACGACAGTGATGAAACGGGAATCTACGACGGCGATCCGATTGCGCTAACCGTCCATTTCGGTGACCGTCAACGCCGCTATGAACTACCGGATAACGATATCAAAGAGATCGTGTTGACCGAGTGGTTGGCCAAAGGCACTCGAATCGAAGTCGCCTTCTCGACCGACGGTTTGCGGAAACGGGGAAACGGGAATTTCAAATTTCAACAGTCGATCGCGCACGACCACATTCAGAAGCACGACCCGCCGCTGTACCAAAAAGTCTTGAGCGAGATTGACCGCAAAGCAAAAAACCGACGCGACAATCCGGGCCATTGGAGTCATTGGGTCGACTATTGGCGCGGACCGCGTCCGCGTGTATTTGGAGCAGACATTCAAGGCCCGGTCTATGAGACTTGGCCTCCAAAGCGACAAACGGCGCTGGTAGGGGAATCGCCAAGCGTCGAAAATGTGAGGGCGATTCTGAATCCGATCGCACAGCGAGCTTGGCGACGCGAAGTGCGCGAGGGGGAACTCGACCCGTTCGTTCGTTTGGTACAAAGTCGCCAAGAGGAATTGGGCGACTTGGAGGCCATCAAGGAAGGGATCGTCGCTATCTTTTCGTCGCCATCTTTTCTGATGATCAACCCGGAAGATTGTTCTCCAGCGGAACGATTTGCCACCAAACTGACCTATTTCTTTGCGAGTACCGTGCCGGACCGACGCGTGCGATCCGCGGTCGCGCAAAGCAAAGTTGACGACGACGCGATTCGCACGCTTGTCCATTGGTATTTCACAAGCGGCAACGCCGCCGAATTCCTTGATGAGTTTCCTCAAGCTTGGTTGCAGTTGGACAGGATCAATTTCATGGCACCCGATCCGGACCATTTTCCACACTATCATCGTAAAAGCGTCAGCGACGACATGATCGCCGAAGCGAAACAGTTCTTTCGTCACGCGATCGACAGCAACCTGCCCGTGCCGGAAATGTTGACCGCAGACTATTCATTCATCAATGCGGATTTGGCCCAAGTCTACGGGATCGCAAATGTTCCGGAGGACTCGAAGCTTCGCAAGCACGTTTTTTCAGATGGCCGTCGCGGCGGATTGCTTGGGATGGGCGCATTCTTGACATTGACGGCCGATAGCTTGGGTACATCGCCGATTCACCGTGCAGTCTACGTGCTCGAAAACTTCATGGGCATCAAACCGTCACCGCCTCCCGGCGACGTCGAGATCCAAGAGCCGGATGTTCGTCAAGCAAAGACGATCAAGGAGATTCTGACCGCGCACATTGCCGAGGAAACCTGCGCCTCTTGCCATCGCAGCATCGATCCCTACGGATATGCTTTCGAAAATTTCGATCCGATGGGCGGATGGCGTGACCAGTATGTTGCGATGGTTGTTCCAGAGCTGACCGAAGCAAAAGTCAAAGGCGATAAAAAGAAACGCGCAAAACCCGAGTCTTTGCCGATTGATGCTTCCGCGCAATTTCGCAATGGCAAAAACTATCAAGACATCGTGGGTTTTCGCGAGTTGATGAAGAGTAGGGCAAACCAGGAACAATTCGTTCGTTGCTTTATCAAAAAATTGCTGATCTACGCCAATGGGGTAGAACCCGACGATGCGGCCCAGGTCGAAAAGCTTGTCGCAGAATCTGCCGAGCACGAGTTTCGAATCGTCGACACGATTGCTGCCGTCGTCGCCAGCCCGCTGTTTTGTGAACCCTGATCCGAGATCGCTACTATAAAGCCATCATGAAACCAGTCATCGCAAGCCTTGGATCGCTTCTGTTGCTGGCGACATTCGCTGTCGCAGTTGAGAACGATCGTCCCAATATTCTGTGGATCACGATCGAGGACTGGTCACCTGAGTTG
>JABDKS010000685.1 GCA_013002105.1 Pirellulaceae bacterium
GGTCCCGTCTCCGTTTTGCCGCCGGGCAATTTGGATACCGCACCGACCGGCTGCAACTGACGTTGATCGGGCCCCACGCCTCGCGGTGCTCCATCAATTAACACGTCACCAGCGACCGTGGTCGTGATCGACTGCGCTTGTCGCAACAGGATCTGCTCCGACTCGAGAGCGTCTTCGACATGATAAAGGTCAAACCCCAGACCATCCTCTCGCGACAATCGGACAAATTCCGCGTGCTCCTGCCAGCCATTATCAGGCGGCACGACGTCACGTCCGGCGATTTGTTGACCCGTGATCGCGTCAGCCGCAATCGGACCGATCGTGTCAAACGATTCGTTGTCGGTTTTGAAACCACGGTCCAGCAAAATGACCACCAAGATCGCGCTGAAAATCACCAACAGCGAACCTTTCAAAAACTGAACCCACGTCGTCGACACCATCCCGGCGGTCACCACAATCAAGATCACGACGATGCCGACCAGGACAACGCCAACCCAGTGCGGAAATCCGAGCAAGGGTTGGATCAACGATCCAGCACCCACCATTTGCGGAATCAAGTAAAAGACACTGACCACCAAGGTGCTGACCCCGGCTGCCGCTTTGATTCCTCGCGAGTCAAACTTGGCGTCCAACGCGTCGGCAAACGTAAATCGCCCTAACCGCTTCATCGGTTCGGCGATCACGAACAGTGCCACAATCCAACCGGCCAAGAAACCAATCGAATACAAAAACCCGTCATAGCCATACGCCGCGATCATCCCGCAGATGCCCAGGAACGATGCAGCCGAAAGATAGTCACCGGCAAAGGCGACTCCATTGACGAACCACGGAATCTGTCCGTGGGCGGCAAAGTAACCTTCGGACGACTTTGCCTTGCGCCCCAAATAAAAACTCAGCCCAACCGTGCCGAGTACAAAGGCGCTAAAGACAACAACGGCAATCCATGACGGATCGTATATCATTCGGTCTCTCCAGCCGAAGCCTCTTCGCTGGGCTCGGCGCGACAAAGCATGCCGTAAATCAACGCCAAAACCAGCGCGATCACGATCAAGGCAAATCCATACACGATGGCAAGATTCAGACCGGCCACGGCCGTCATGTCCATCCAGTCAGCTTTGAACGCGTTGATACAAACAAATCCGACATACATGGTCAGATAGACGACAAACAGAACCAAGCCGAGTCGAGTATTGAAACGGCGTTCTGGAGAATCAGTATTGGGCGGGGCGGGCATCTTGAAACAAACGAAAATGGGTGGGAGAAAAAGTCAAACAGGGACTTCTGCGAATTCGAGCGCGAAGCCACATAAAGTAACTACTGCGAGACGGCTTGTGTGGTCTCCGGCAAAGTTAACCACGACTACGAAGTCGACCGGCGCCGCGAAATTAGCCCGCAACCCCCAATTCCACAGTCGCCAAAAGCATCTGCCAGTTGGTGTTGGAAATTCACCATTGGGTGGTGTGATTTCGTTCAGGCTTCGTCGACGTCGGGCACCAATCGCTCGCACTTGATCCACATGGATGGACCTGTCGCCCGTAGTGAATCGTGCCAAAGACCCCAGATGCCGGAGGATCTTTGACACGATCCACTACGCCGGACGAGCAAAAAGGGACGGAGCGTCTGCTCGCCGTTCGTGCCGCGGAGATCGCCTGCGACAAAATACCCGATCAAATTCCAATCGGGACGCGCAAAGTGTCGTATGCCAAGTCGACTCCGTCGGGCAGCGACTGGCACGTTTCCTGGTGATCCAAATCGTGACAGATATGAGTGAAAAGCGTTTGCTGCGGTTGCAACCGCTGGGCGACGGCCAGAGCCTGCGCCACCGAAAAATGCGTTGGATGCGGTTTGTGACGCAATGCACCGACGACGAATGTTTTCAAACCTTGCAGCAAGTCCAGCGACGATTCCGGAATCTCACTGGCGTCGGTGCAGTACGCAAAATCACCAATCCGAAATCCCAACACGTCAAAGTGCGGGCCATGTTTCATGGGAATCGGCGTCACCTCCACCCCCAAAACCTCGAGCGATTCGTGATCAATGGTCCGAAATTCCAACTGCGGACGCGACCCAGGATGTGTCTGCTGTCGATCGAGAAACGCGTAATCAAAGATCCGGCGAATCCGTGCCTCTACCGCGTGCCGACAATACAGCGGCACCGCATGGCCCAGCCGAAATGGAAAGAGCCGCAAATCATCCAGCCCGTGCAGATGATCAGCATGCTCGTGCGTGAACAGCACCGCGTGCACCAAACGCAACTTTTCCCGCAACAACTGGCTCCGCAGATCCGGAGGTGTATCGATCAGCAGATTTCCCTCCGGCAAATGGACCAGCAAGGCACATCGCATGCGGTTGTTTCGCGGGTCGTTACTTTGGCAAACCGCGCACTGACACCCGATTGCTGGCACGCCGACGCTGGTACCGGTACCCAAAAAAACAGCGGTCCCGTGCGCGGATCCGTCGATTGGCGTGGCTGTCAACGCGTCGTCTGGGACGGGGGTGGGGGACGATTCAGACACGCAGTTTTTCGCTTCCGATAACTCAGTTGCTGCCAAAATGGACGCCCGGCGGGCCAATCCGTCCAATCCTCAACGACTTCACCAATAAGCCCCTTGGCTGAAAATGGTCGATTCTGCGATACTCTGCGATTCGCAAATCACGATTTCGGGTTCAAATCACCCGGAATAGACCATACCACGACACATTTGAATTCCAACGGCGGTTGACACATCCCCACGATGCGAACCGCCAGATCGAACTAGCCAACGTTAGGTAAACCACGAATGCTCAAAAATTTCTCACCCTCCTCGCTTGGCATCAACGGTCGTCAAAGCGAGCTGATCGAATTGGCACTGACCTACGGATTCCGCGGGATGGACATCGACATGTCGGAGATGCTGCGTCGGTCACAACGATCCAGCGTCGACGATGCAGCCAAGTATTTGCGAGCCGCAGAGAATCTGGAAGTCGGTGGATTCAAGGTCGACGTTGATCTGGATGCTGACGATGATGCCTTCACCAGCCAAGTCGGTGCATTGCATCCGGTCGCAGAAGTCGCTGCGGAACTGGGCGTCAAACGTGCCTACATCTTTTTGCCCGCTGCAACCGATCGTTTGCCCTATCCAGAATACTTCGATATCCAAACCAAACGACTTGGGCAGATCGCCGAAGTGCTGGGCGAAAAAAACATCCGCTTGGGTGTCGGATTCCACGCCGCCAAAGAATTGGCCGAAGGCAAAGAGTTTGCCTTTACTCAGAACGTCGAAGGATTCCTGGCGGTTGTTCGTGGTGCCGGCAACGCCAATGTCGGATTCTTGGTTGATACCTGGGATTGGGTCGCCGGTGACGGAGCGATGGACCAACTGAGCGAGCTGAAAGCCGACGAGATCGTTGCCGTCAGGTTGGCGTCCTTCCCTGCCGACATCGATACCGCCAAAGCCGCGCAGACCGATCGTGTTTTGCCCGAGCAAGACGGCACGCTCAATCACGTCGACCTGGTCAAACAACTCGTTTCGATCGGATACGACGGACCGATCAGTCCATCAGCGTCATCCACTCAGTACAAAGGCCAAACCCGCGAGAGCACGGTTCAAAAGGCACAAGAAGCGATCGACGGGATTTGCAAGGAAGCCGGTCTGACCGTCGCGCCGTTGCCGATGGAATTGATCGAAGAAACGACCTACGAAGCGACGCCGGCAGTCGAAGCCTAGGCTGACAGCTCACCAAGTTCCATTCAAACCAAACCGCACGCCCTCGACGGCGTGCGGTTTTTTGATGGCCCCGTCGGCAGACATAAAAAAACCCACCCGTCGGCAGACTCAATAAACCCACTCGTCGGCAGACTCGGAAACGCGCCCGTTGGCAACTCGATAACCCGCACTTCCGTTGACGTCAGAACCCACCGGTCGTCAGCCAAAACGAGGTCAGCATGGCAATCCAAATCAGATCCAAAAAGTGCCAGTACTGCGCCGCAAAATCAACCGGCCAATGTCGCTCGTGATCGTAGCGTCCCTCTAGCGAACGGGTCGCGACCAATCCCAACGCGATGACACCGCCGAACACATGCACGGCGTGCAAAAACGCCAGCACCACCACCATGCCAACGACACCCCGCGACGTCCCCGCGACCATCCCCGGTCCGGTCAGTAGCTGGATCATCGAAACGAACTGGATCGCCATAAAAATGATCGCTGTCAGCGCACTGACACCCAGCAAGATCGTCGTCATCTGTCGCCGTTCACGGCGAATCGCCCGCGTTGCCGCATGTACCAAACCACTGATCAACAACAGACAACACGTACTGACCAAAAAACTCGCCGGCAATTCGGACAAACGCTGCGGATCGTCCCGCCGCCAATACGCGTAAAGGGCGTACAGCAGGATGCTGCTGAGAAAAAAGATCAACAACGAGAGCAAAAAAATCAGCCCACCCAATCGATAACGTTGATCGCTGGGCAACGTCGCTATCGGGGATCTGGTAGACACGGCGGAATTCTTCCTCGTAGAAAACGTCCAGTGGATCGAAATACATCCGTTACTCGTGTAACCAGCGTCAGCCAATCAACACGCCTGCCAACAGACTCAATTCCAATAAAAACTCAGTTTCAATGAATTATGCCCCGCTCGTTCTATCTGACCCCGCTGGTTCAGTCGGGCCCCGCTCGTTCCATCTGACGCGATACAAGTGGGTGTCACCGCAGCGTGCGATTTGCCAACGGAATCGTCTGGAGGTTGCGGCATGATGCCATAGGGATCGTCAACAAAGAAGCGGACTCAGTAGAATTAATAGCAGAGTTGGATTGCGGTTCATCTGGGGGTTGGCCGGCGCGTTGATTTGCTGACGC
>JABDKS010000851.1 GCA_013002105.1 Pirellulaceae bacterium
CCACTGGCCCTGACCTCGGAGAATCCAGTGACTGCCAGTAAGTGGCATCTCTCCCCAACGTCGACCAGTCGCAACACTGCGACGCAAGGCGACGTCGAAAGTAGCCATCACGCTCCGCGTGATGTAGCCCGACCGAAAGAGATCCCCGATAGGACGGTGGGATCGTCGCGAGCGGCCACCATCGTCGATCGTTCTGCCTTACCGAAGTGTCATCAGCTCTACGACCGCAAACAAGGTATTGGTCAAACGCAAAGTCGGGCAACGTCACGACGGAGCGTGACGGCTACTTTATCGTCGTTGTTCGCTCCGCGAACATTACGAAAAACCGTTCGTTAGCCAACTCCCGGCACTGACCTCGGTGAATCCAGTGATTGCAAAGAAAGTTGAATCCCTCCCCAACGTCGACGTAAATTCAGTCAACGAATGCAAAATACTATCAGCGCCGGCACGTATCAAATTCGATGCAATCCACAATGCAATTGCCCCTGCATCGCACTCGCGCTACAATGCCAAGTCCAGCGACGAATTGTCGCTTTTCTCTACGTTGTCGGTTGCTGACTTTGTCGTGGCGCATGCGTTCTACGTTCAACCCATATCAACCGCCCTCACGTCGATCGCCACCCGATTTAGCTTCCGTTGCTCCGCGCTGGTTCTTTCGATTCATGATCGCATCTGCGGTCATAATGTCCTTCATCACAGTGGTTCTCATCGGCTGGAGCGCCGAGACGGAACCGTTTTTCGGTCCTTTCGACCGGTCTGATGCATTGGTCAGTTTGGCGGGAGGCGGAATGGGAGTTTTGTTCTGGCTTATGTGGGCAGGTGGAATTCTTTACTCCGTATTTCGCCAGTGGGCGCCAAAGTGGATGGTGGTTCTTTTATTGCTCGCACTAATCGGGGCGACGGTTAGTGGAACCGTAGCCGTCGACTACCTCGGCGATCGACACGATTGGAAAACGAACTTGCAATCCACACCCTAGGGCCGCGATCGGCAAAGAGTTTTTACGAAGGGCCGCGAAGCGGACGATATCAAGTCCGTAGCGACCGGCGGCGTTGCTACAATGGATTGTCGTTCAATCTGTCGCTTTGTCTTGGAGCGGCGTATCAACATGCAATAGTCAGAAATAGATCAATGCCGTGGGAAATCACCATTATCGATGGCCCGTCGCCCAACGACTCGATTCTCGGCCCACGTGACAACGTCATCTCCCGACTTAGCGCGGCGTTGCCGGGTGCAACCCTTGAGCAGCCACCAGCGATCCCGAACGAGTTTCTTGCGCAGATGCCGGAGTCTGTTCGTGATGTCATGAACCGCCCCCGATTGGAGGGCAGTTTTGAACATCCCGACTTCTCCATCTCGCTCTACTGCTCTGCCGATCCAGCGATCCGCTGCATAAACGGCGAGGTGCGTGGTAACGGCGATCCGCTTGCGGCGTTGAAACACCTTTGTGATGACACCGGCTGGTCGGTTTACGACTGTAGCGAAGAGCGTGTCGTCGATTTCTCCGATCTTGACTCGAACGGCTGGGATGCGTTTTGCCAGTGGCGTAGTCGTGTACTCGCCGAAAGAGACAATTAAAGGGAGTGAAGATGTTCGATAGAATCGAATGGACTCAAGGCCGCTGCGCGATCGGCGACCATCATTCGACCGTCGACGCGTCAATTGATCAACTTCGCACCCATTTATATTTCACTTGTACCATCGACGGTGGTATTCCAAAAACCACTCGTTGAACGGCAATGACGATGCGAAAACGAATTGACCAACTCGCTGCTGCCGATTTAGACACCTATCCTGTCTGGGAAATTGCCTCTGACGAGGAGGGGGTCGAGGGCCGAGACGAACAGACGGTTCGGCCATGTAATTTCGATGGCCCGGTCGACCCCAAAGCCGGCATATTCTTCATTCGCTCAACTTTCACGCTTGATGACGGTTCGACCGCCGTAGGATACGTGACACCACCCTACAATGGAGACTCCGATCTGGGAGCAATCCAGCCAGTCATCGTCACCAGTCATGAACAAATCATGTTTTGGTGGGGCGTCCTGGAGCCCAGTCGCGATTGGATCAACGCGGCCTACCGCCAGTTCGACCGTCCTGTCTCACAAATATTCCCAATCCAGTTTTGTCCGATGTCGACGCAATCAGCGGGCCGGTTTCTGGCACGATCTTCGGTTTCATGCAAATGCGTGGTGAAGAAATCGACACGATAAAGTGAGTCAACCGCTGCGCAAGAGGACGTACCTGACACCAACACCGATGTTGCATAACGGCTGGTCGCCTCAGCAAGTCGCTGCCATTAGCTTGATCTATTAATCCAGCTGCCAACCCAATGTGGGCGCGTCGTCACGACTACTTTGTTTGAGACTGCCGGTCCGATGAATATTCCCGTCATCAAAATCGAAACGGATGTGATTGCAAACTGGGACTCGTTCCATGACTTTTTTGTTCGCTCGTTCAACTTTCCCGACTACTACGGTCGCAATATGAACGCTTGGATCGATTGCATTTCAGACCACACCGCTCCATTCGTGCTTCAACTCGACAACGCCGCGAGCTTCCGTGCCAGATGTCCCGAACAATACGCCGCCATCGTTGAATGTTCTTCGTTCGTCAACTGGCGCAATGTCGAATCGGGGTTTGAACCACTCATATATCTCGCGTTCTCTGATTGATGATCTGGCCTGGTTACACATTGGACATGAAGTAGATGTTGATGACTCACGTCGCTCGGTAGCATGAATTTTCCTCGAAGACTTCGAACAAGTTTTTGCACTGTGGCGACGTCCGTTGGCATTGTTACAATTTTTCCGTTGTTCACACTTGATCATTTCTTGCTGTGGCACGATCAGAAAACCATTTCATTGGATGTAGCCAGGTGCCCGAACAGCGCAAACTTGATCGCGAGGCTTTCCTCGAGTTGCTCGCTGACCAGTTTCCCGAAGTGGTAGCGACCATTGACGAAATTTCTACCGGGCTATTGCATCTGGAGGTTGCCGCGTTTCGGCGATGCGTCGAAAACGCCGCGGATTCATCGCGTCTATGGGATGTGCAGCGCTATCTGAAGTTCGTCGATGATATCGTGCCTCGCGCGGACGATGAGCTGGGAAATGCGATTGGCGTCTCGTTCATTGAAGACTTCGCACTTGAATGCAACGATGCCCGCAGAAACGCAATTCGAGAGCGGGCTCCCAAACGAATCCGCGAAATGATTGTCGTAGTGAATTCGCAGTGGCGGTGATCCTCGGAGAAGTTTGCTGCCAGGATCTTGGGCGGTGCCATTGGGTTGGTCAATATCACTGGCATCGGCAATACTGGCATCGGCAGCACTGGCATCGGCGGCATCGATTAATTGGTTGATGTCTTTTTCCTCGTTTAAGGCGGCGTTTACAATCGCCCCGTGTCACACGACCCCCGTGAAGGAAGCTCCGTGACTGACGTCTCCCTCCGATTGCTAGTCATCAAGACTCACGATGTCCCCAAGGTGGTCGCGTTCTACCAACTGCTCGGTCTGAACTTTGCGGCCGAGCAGCACGGTAAGGGCCCGCTGCATTACTCGGCACCGCTTGGTAACGGGATTTTCGAAATCTATCCTCTGTCCAGCGAGCAAAGGTCTGACTGTACGACGCGATTGGGATTCGCTGTTGCCGATCCGGACGCGACCGTTGCGTCCACCGATGATTACGGTGGTCGCGTCATCAAGCCGGGCCGTGACACACCGTGGGGGTACATGGCATTGGTATCGGATCCGGACGGACGCACTGTCGAGATCTACCGCGCGTGAGTGGCTGATGTTACGGCCTCTGCGATTGAGAGTTTGTCTGATCCTTGACCGTGCGGACCAAATGGCATGGCGGGAACTGGGTTTAGACCGCCTTGTTTGTTTGGCCACGCGTGACCCACTGTTACAATAATTCGGCGTGCCACGACTACTCGCTTCGTTTTGGAGCGGCGTCGGCGCTTCCTTTCTTTGTCGATCACCTGTCATCATGGATGCCAACACTCTCGCTGCCTCGTTTCCTGCTACCATCGCGTTACCGCCCGAGATCCGTGCGTTGTGCGATTGGACCGCGGCCAATGGCTACCCGATCAGTGGTTACTTCGAGTTGCGGGAGCACGACGACGAGACATTGCGTTGTTGGTTTGGCTCAGAAGCGGCGATCGGTGACCTTGCCCAATTTGGTGCCGGCGCGGATGGTTCGCTGTACTGTATTTGGCGGTCGCCCGACGATTCCCAGTCGATCGTTCACCTCGGATCCGAAGGCGACGCGATCTTTGTTCTGGCGTCAAATCCGCTTGAATTTTTGCGTCTACTGGCGATTGGCTACGACGAAATTGGGTTCGCTGATTTGAAGTCGCCGCCGACGCAAGAAGATCGCGAGGAGAACGTCAACGCAAACTTTCAACGTTGGGTTTCCGATACCTACAGCGTCTCCATCCCTGACACTGGCGCCGATATTGTTCAACCCGACTCTCAGAAACATGCTGATCTTCAGGCGTGGATCGATGAACGTTGTGGCTAACGGCCGGCGACTTGGTGCGCGTGCCGCATCGCTGTGATCCGGTGTGTGTGCAGCATCGCTGCGAGATGTGAGAGCGGTTGGGAGTACGCGATGCAACTGTGAGTCCCCCGCAGTCGATGGCGGGTGACCGTTTGGTTCGGCGGTTCGTGCGCCCCCGAGTGATGGCCATTACGTCCAAGCTTTTCGTATCCACTTTGGTTAATTCGCTACGTCAGTGCGCGATCGACGTTTTTCTTCTGGTAGTGCACCACGGACCGGGTACCATTGCATCCGCACGCAGTTACTCCGTGCGTCCAAACTTTTGACATCCGACTGATCCCTTCGGCGATCCGAGATTCATGACGAAGTTGTTTGAAACCCAATCGTATGTCAGTACCGAAGCTGCCTGGCACCAGGAACTTACTTTTGACGAGCCGTACGATGTAACGGTGTTGATCGAGAACCTCGGTGCCGATCCGATTTACGGCTTTTATCTCAACGAGGCAGATTTCGAGCAAATGATTGCAAACGAAAGTGTTGATGATGCAATCATGTCTCGATTGGTGGAACAAGTCCTTTGCGAGAATGAGTGTGGTGTTTGCGAGATCAATGTGCGTTTTCACGAAGGGAAGCATTTCGTTTGCATTGAATTGGACCGAGAGTCCAAACCGGATGCAGATCGGACCGAGTTCCGATTGGGGCTCTACGAGAAGTCCGCCGGCTAGCGCCGGGTTCGAGCTCGTTTAAGGTCTATGCAGGTTGTTTCCGATCGGGTGAACGCCGACGGATTTGTCGGCATCAAAATATCGCTTGTTGCGTCCAAGGATTTGACGTTGGCGGATCTGGCTCCTGGCTCAACACCCGATACGTCTTTTTGGTGCGACTCGCATCAATCGGTCATCCGGCGGTTTTGCAAAGAGATATTTCAGACGGCACGCCGGTGCGATGTCCAATTCGTTCTTGGTGAGAGTCGATTCGCCATCACGCTCAAATGGTAGAACCCTTTAGCTGACCGATACTCGGGCGATCGAACATTAAGCGGGTGATGCGACGAGCGATTTGGTTGGATCGACGTAGTCGATTTCCGGGTCGATCAAATCGTGTTCCGATTCATCTACCGTCGGTGGGAGTGAATGAAAATAGAGCAGAACGCTGACGGATGCGAACGCACTGAAAATGATCCACGGCAATTCGTACTGCGGTCCCGTTTCGGTTGATTGCAGGATCAATTCGCTGCCGTTCCAACCGCTTTTGACGATGCGGTCCATCGAAACAGACAGGGTATTGTTGGTGAAATGAATCAGGATTCCCGGTAGGACGCTGCCGGTGCGTAATGCGATCCAGCCGAGCAACAACCCCATGAAGGTTGCGGCGATTGACTGTTGGACAATGCCGTGCGAAATACCAAACATCACGGCGGTGACTAATACGGCGCGGAAACGTCCATTGCGTCGCAGGAGTCCACCGAAGATAAATCCGCGGAAGGCTAATTCTTCGCAAATCGCCGGTACGACTGCCATCAACAGAATCACCGACGTCCAAGGTGCGGAAGTGATTTGCTGAACGAAGGGCTGCATCGATTCAGCAGCCTGGTCACTAACCGGATAGAGATAGCTGATCGATTTGGCCATCAACGTGTACAGGGGATGCAGCACGATGCCCGCTAGGACGGACAATGGCAACACGGTCCAGTGCGGCATGCGGATACGCAGGCTTTTACGCAACGATGTCGTCAGCATCGTCGCCATGATCAGTGCGGGAAAGAGAATCATGACCAGTTGTGGCAGCATGACCAGTTTCGCGATGCCGGCAAAATCCTGGGGGACTTCGGTGACGGCAAGTTTTCCGAAGAACAACGCCACCAGAATGATCGCGCCGCAGGCAAACGCTTGGGCGGGCGTCGCCGCTGTCTGTCGGTCACGCCACAGGTGTCGGACCCACATGCTCAGTTCCCATTGTTCGCCACCGCCGAACAGGACCGCTTCGTCTTCGAATTGTCGCCGTGCCCAACGTGTCGCCAACCAGAGGCAGATTCCGGTTACCATCGTGACCAAGGGCACAAACATCATCGCCGTTGCATACTGGCCTTCGACCAATGCACGGACCAGCAAAAACATTCCCGTCACGGGGATCACACTGGTTCCAACGTTCAGTGTCGTGCCGGGCAACATTGGCAACAACACCAGTGGCAAGGTGATCATCATCAGTGGCATCAGGTAATACTGACCCTCTTTGCTGCTGCGAGCCATTGCCGCGACGGCCAGCGCGGTCGCACTGAAAAGTGCCGAGAG
Source organism: Pirellulaceae bacterium (assembly GCA_013002105.1). The sequence continues at coordinate 6,792 of JABDKS010000851.1, forward strand.
CGGGACCAGTGCGACTAACAGCCAGAGCATCGGACCCAGTGGTGGCGCGCCCAGCGAGGCGTTGGCACCACCGATCCCGATTTGACCGAATACGAAGGTGCTGGTCACCAGCATACTGCCGGCGTTCAAGATCGCCGTCATCATGCTGAACGTGGTGACAGCGCCCAGTTTGCCCCAGACGATTTCGCCACGCAGGGCGGGACTGCACAGGAGCGTTTCAAGCGTGCCTCGTTCTTTTTCGCCGGCGACCAAATCGATCGCTGGATAAAACGCGCCGGTCATCGCCCAAACGAGCATGATGAATGGTAGCAGTTTGCTCCAAAACGCGGCTTCGCGCGTTCGTTCGGGTGCAATGTCAATGTCGTTCAACTCGAATGGATTGAGCAGCTCCATGTCGATCCCCGAGAGAGCCAGTTTGTCGCGAATCCAACTGCTACGCCACGCGTTGAGCACCTGGGTAGCCCGGTCGCGGGCGACGAGTGATTGATCCGACGCCACGTTGTACAACAGTTTGATCGATGCGGAGTCATCCAAGCCACGCAATTCTTTGTTGGCAAAGCCGGGCGGGACCATCACGACCAAATCGAAGCTGCCATCGCGTACCCAAGACGCAGTTTCTTCGGCGACGTCAGCCCGTTCGGCGATGTCGCTCCAGCGAAAGTGAATCAAATCCAGGCGTTCGTGGTTATCGGTCAAGTCTCCGTGAAATGATTCACCCTCCAACAGAGGTGGAGTGTCGGTCAGAAACTCTGTCCCGACGACGCAAATCGATGTTGGATGCTGTCGCGTGAATTGTGCGATCTGCAATAACAACATGCCGACGAGCGGATAGAGCAGGATCGGCAGAACTGCGATGGTGAACAAAGTACGACGGTCGCGAAGCTGGTCGCGCATCTCACGCATGTAAATCAGGTAGATGGCCGATAATCTTGGTCGACCGGCTAATTTGGCGGCGCGGCGTTTTTGATCGGATTGTTGACTCATTGCTTGTCTCCTGCCGGAGCAAATGAATTGACATCTACGGCGGCCAATCCATCTTCATGCGCCGTCAGTGCTTCGCATTCCTCATGTTCGTGTTCGGATAAGAGTCCGAAAAAGAGTTCTTCGAAGTCGTCTTGTTCGTGTCGCGTCTTCAGTTCTTCCAAGGTGCCCGTATCCAGGATTTGTCCGCGATGCATGATCGCGATGCGATCACACAGTCGTTCGACTTCGCTCATGATGTGCGTGGAGAAGATCAGGCACTTGCCGGCCTCGCGAAGCGATCGAATCACAGCAAGCAGATTTCGAGCGACCAGCACGTCCAACCCCAACGTGGCTTCGTCGAAGACCAGGACGGGCGGGTCATGCACCATTGCTCTTGCGATCGAGACTTTTTGTTTCATACCGGTCGACATTTTGCCGCCGGGCACGTCGCGGAAATCATTCATCCGCAGTTGAGCGAACAACGTCTCCAAACGGTCACGCAGTTGGGCCGAGGGCATGCCATGCAGCTTGCCAAAATATTCGACCATCTCCCAGGCGGTCATGCGGTCGTAGATGGCCGTGTTGTTACTGACAAAGCCGATGCATCGTCGGACTTCTGCCGGATCGGTGACGACGTCGTATCCGCCGACTTTAGCGATGCCATTGGTGGGCGAAAGTACGGTACTGAGAATTCGCAAAACGGTTGTTTTGCCGGCACCATTGGGGCCTAGCAGTCCAAATATTTCACCACTACCGACGGTAAAGGAAACTCGGTCGACAGCGACGAAGGGACCTCGTTGAAGATCGTTATAGGTCTTCGTGAGGTGTTGGACATGAATCATGAATGACTCGATCAACAGGAGGAGCATGGAATGGGGCAGTTGGTGGTTCGCCAAACCAAACTGTTTGGGACAACTGATCGCCGAATCGAGTGTGGTGACTCGAGTGTTGGGGCTGGAGTGTTATGGCTCGAGGGGGGAGGACTCGAGCTGGGCGACTCGAACGGATCGCACAATTCGATTCGTAGTGCGATTATTGCGGTGGTAACGATTAGACGCGTAGCCTGACCGTGTACGGTACCGGCTAAGGCGAGACTAACCTGCATCCACGAGAATACGAGAGTTGTATTCGCTCAAGAGAAAGGATTTGCTGTCGGGCGTCGTCGTAATCGTTAGTCTTTGACCCGAAGCCGTACAACCGGACCGGTGACTGCCTTGAGGGCTTCGATCGCAGCGGTCGCACGCCTGGCTGCTCCCTCGTTGGCATCGTGCGTCATGATGACTAGCGGCACGGGGTCCAATTGTGGTTGGCCGGACGTTTCGTGTTGGATCACAGAGGCAATCGAGATCTGATGTTTTTCTAAGACGGCAGCGATCGCTGCCAGTGTTCCGGGGTGATTGGCAACATTCAACCGGAAGTAATATCGACCGACCAACGAATCGGCGTCTCGCAGAATCGCTCGCGGTGGATGGTCACTGGAAAAATACTCGAGCGTTTGGAATGTCAGCTTGGTTCGGCCCACGGCGGTGTCGATCATGTCGGCGACCACCGCCGAAGCGGTCGGCATCTGACCGGCGCCCAACCCGTGATAGAACACAGGACCCACGGCATCGCCTACGACCCGGATCGCGTTGAATGCATCGCGGACTTCGGCAAGCGGTGTGCCGATTCGAACGAGTGTCGGTGCGACGGACAATTCGAGTCCATCCTTGGTCAAATCCGCCAATGCCAGTAGTTTGATTCGGTAACCAAGTTCTTTGGAGTACAGCAGGTCGGCTGGGTCCAAACCGTCAATGCCGACTTTGGGGATGTCCGACCAATCGACGGTCGCACCGAACGCCAGGTGTGCGAGAATCGCTAGTTTTTGTGCCGCATCGGTCCCGTCGACATCCATCGTCGGATCGGCTTCGGCGTAACCTAGTTCTTGAGCCTTGCGAACGACGTCGTCATACGGCGCGCCCTTCTCATCCATCTGGGTGACGATGAAATTGCTGGTGCCGTTGAGGATTCCTTCGAGCGAGAGGATTTGATTGGCCGACAAACATTGGCTGATGTTGGCGATGATCGGAATTCCGCCCGCTACCGAAGCTTCGAAAGCAATGCTGCGACCGAGTTCTCTGGCACGCGTGAACAGTTCAGGCCCATGTTCTGCCAGCAACGCCTTGTTGGCCGTCACGATGTCCTTGCCCGATTCCAAGAGTCGCAGCATGATCGATCGGGCTGGTTCCATCCCGCCGATCAACTGGGCAACAACGGTGATCTCGGGGTCATTGATCACATCATCGAGCGAGTCCGTGGCGATGCCATCGGGCAAGTCGACATCACGGGCTTTGGCCAAGTCGCGGACGACCGCTTTCTTGAGCCACATGGTCCGACCCGCATGTCGCGACGTGCGGTCGCCGTGATCGAGCAAGAGACGGGCGACGCCGGTGCCGACGGTTCCCAAACCAACAATAGCTACATTTGTCTTTTCCATGGAGACAGATGGTAATCACGAAATCGTATTTCGACGAGGCGTGATGGGGCATACATCCGACTTTGCCCGTTGCAATCGGCTGGGTCACTGGATGTCCCCGTGTCGTTGTGCTCGTTACGCGGTCGGAAACCGGGACGGGATTCGGGCGGACGGGGTTGGGGCGGGATGGAATGATTTTGGCTCGTCGACGGGGCGGAAGTCACCGTGAGGGGGCCCAGATCGTCAGTTTTTGAGCACCATGAATTGCCAACCAGAAATGTAAAAGCTTTTGCCGAAGTCGCGGCACCAACGGCACTCGGACAAGATACTGACATCGTGATCGCGAAGTCGTTCAATCGTCAGAATCGCTGTCGATTGATCGGCGATCGCTTCGGGGGTGATCAAACCGATTCCCGTGGCCGAAATGTTGCGTGAGAAACCCTCGACTGTCCTTTCAGATGGGCTGCGGAATTTCAGCGTGACACTACGCAATAGATGCTCGCGGTGAGCGCTACGATTTTCGACACTGTCGTAGCGAGCATCGGCGCGGAGCATCTCACGGACAAATCCTTCGATTTCTGAATTCGCGTTTCCGTAGGTTTGCAACATCTCGATCTCCTTGGGGCGTCAGAGATACTCGGTGGATGGGATCGCTGGTACCAGATCGCGGGCGTCGATTTGCAATGGCAAGTTTTGCGAGCCATCGCCGACCATCTGGTCACGGATCCGCGTACTGGTGCGTGCAAGATCTATCGACGCGTGATGGTGCCCGATAACGGACAAATCGAAGAAAAGATTGATTGTTCAATGTCGGACGAATGGTGGGGCCACGATATCGGACACAATCGTGGCTTTATCAATCGATATAACGCGTCAAAGCGTATTGAACGTCATGATTGGCATAGCTTCTGAGGACGGATTTGCAATCTTGTCAAAAACTTTGGATAACTAAGGTCTCTTCACCTCGTCCCCAAAAAACTGTGTGAGGCATGTCATGTTGCTGAGAACTCAAGTCGGTAAGACACCTTGTTGGCAACGAATCGATGATGTGAGACTGTCACGCGGTGGCGTTGGTTTCTGCCTGGTGTTGATTTTCTTTTGTTTTGTTGCGGTACGCATGCCCGCGTCCGCAGGCGAGCCGAGTAAGGCGATGATCGCGCAGGGCGAAGAGATCTTTGAGCGAGAGTGGAATTACAGCGAGGCGGATCAGCTTAGCAAGAATGATTTGCGATCCGATGCGCGAAGTCGAACGATCCGGCCTGGGGATGGGTTGGGACCGATGTTCAATGCTAAGTCGTGTGCGGCGTGTCACGAATCTGGCGGCGCCGCTGGCATCAAGCAGAACGTGACTTTGTTGACATTAGATCCAAGATCGCCTGCGATCGAATTGGCTCGAACGTCGACAGTTGCGTTCGGTTTTGGCAAGAGTACCGCGACAACAAAATCGAGCGAGCAAAAGTTGCAGGTCCAGAAGCGAATCAAGCGTCTGTTTCCCGCGCTTATCGACTCATCAGGACAACTGAACTTAGAAGTGGTCGTTCACGAAGCGTCCACTCGTGATGTTTACGATGTCATTCGCGAAGACTTGGCGGAGCACGTACCCGGCGGGATTGACGCGACATGGTTCCAGAGTTCACAGCGGACTTCCGACGCCATTGCAGATCGCCCCGTTGTCGCAGGGCGAATGGATGATTTAGATTTTTATCTGAGCCAGCGAAATTCGCCGCCCCTATTTGGCCTCGGATTGATTGATCGGATTAACATCAAAAAACTGGAGTCGATCGCCCGAAACCAGAATCGCAAGAGCAAGGGTGTTGTCACTGGCAGAGTCGGCATTGGCAAATTTGGTTGGCGAGCACAAACAGCAAGTTTGTCGCAATTTGTTCGAGGAGCGTGCGCTGGAGAATTGGGTTTGCAAATTCCTGGCATGCCTCAACCGGATGACGTCGCAGACGACACTTATCTGAGTGTGGGTTTGGATTTAAATGAACAACAAGTCGTTCAGCTTACCACTTACGTGCGAACGTTGCCTGCTCCAATACAGGTGCGTCGCAACGCCGATGTGATTGCGGTCGCGCGAGATGGCAAGAAACTTTTTACAAAGGTTGGTTGTGCCACGTGCCATGTCGAAAATGTTTCACCAGCGTTTGGCATTTACAGCGACCTGTTGCTGCACGACATGGGAGACCTGTTGCAAGCGTCGTCGCCGGCACCGATGGCGAGGTTTTCGTCGCTGCAAAAGTCGGTTGCCATGCCGAAGTTCGATGGAAACAAACAGATGTTACAACTTCGGTTGCAGGCGGGAATGCAGATGGAGATGGCCGGGATGGATGTAGTCATGGATATGAGTGATCCATTTTCACCGCAATCGATGACGATGGGGAGGCAGCCTTTCAGTGGGTACAATGGCGGGCCCGATCCTTCCTTTACCCCGGTTCCCTATGCGTTACGACGTCCGGTCGAACCGCAATTTCCCTACGGTCCGGTTCCTGCAAACGTGCTGACGACACGTGATCCCGCGCAGATCACCTGGGATATGTTGCAACGCGAATGGCGGACGACGCCACTCTGGGGTGTCGCCGATTCTGCACCCTATTTGCATGATGGTCGCGCGAAAACTTTGGATGCGGCAATCCGCTGGCATGATGGAGAAGCGAAAGCGTCGGCGACGGCATACCGTTCGTTGGCAAAGGATGAAAGAAAACTGATTCTTTCCTTTTTGAAGACTTTGCGAGCACCCGTGGACCATGTGAGCGTGGATGCCAGTATCGAAGATTGGTTGGAGGATGCGGCGCCAGTTCAAGAGTCGTCAGCCGAAGAAGAGGCGACACAGGAGAATCCAGAGGATACGGTTGATCAAAGCGAGTTGAGTGATCTATTGGGTTGATGTGCGTGCCGCCGGCGCATACTCAGAATTCAATGTCCTTGGAGTCAGGATGAAAATTTTGCCACGCACGGCGAAAGGACATGATGCCAACCTTGGGGGTCAGCCGTTTTCCTTTCATCGGTCCGGTGATCGCACGCCCAGTGGACGCGTTCCAGGTACTACCGCTGTTTGTGTCTTTCATTCGATTGTCACCTGTGGCAACAAACTGGAGTGACTGGCCGTCGACGATCGTGTCGAACAGGCGTGTCGCGGTGGCTTCGTGATCAAACGTTGCCAGGTAAGATGCGTTCTTGATTTTGAATGCATGAAGTGGATGTTTGATCATGTCTTCCATCGGCAACGCCCGCGCCGATCCGCCCGCTTCGAATCCAAAGACAAACTTGGATGGGTCGGCATAAAAGTCGCGAGAGTAGCTTTTTGACGACGGCGGCATGTTGAGCACCGTCGTAGCGGGAAACTCCTTGCGCCAGGCTCCCCATGTCATCATGTCGGTGATGATTGGCTCCAGTTCTTTTCCCTTGAGCGGCCCGGACATTGCACGACCGAGCAAATGCGACCACTGCGTACCGGTTTCGACATCACTCATGACCAGCGAGCGCATCCAGAGCTTTCCCGAGACGCGAAGAGTGAGTATCTGATCATCGACCTGACGGACGTACACGACGCCGTTGTGACAAAGATGTCACCAAGTGGCCGCGATCGGGGTCGCGGCCAATTCATCGTTGATAATTTCACGCATTGGCCCGGTGAGTTGATTCAGTGGATACGCACGTGCCTTGCCATCCAGTTGGACACCCAAGACCAAATCGTTGTCATCCAGTTGAACCTTGTCCGCAGCGACGATCGGAGGATCCGTGATCGCGCGAATTGGAAATGGCAACACCGTTCGCGGTTGATACTCTAATTGTCCCCAGCAGTGCGATGTATGGATCCACGAACTTGCACCGAGCCAGAGGATCACAAGCGTGGCGGAACGGGCGATATAATTCACGATGCAACGAACGCGGTACGTGGAACGATGCCGGATTGCCACCTTGACCAGCGGGCTGGTCGCGTTTGTCAAACCAGGTTTTACGCTGTCAATTCTATCGGATTGCCGCGACGATGGTTGTTTCAGTGGCGCCGGCTTCGTAGCATAGCGTGCAACAGGAAGCGTTTGCTGGTCTGGTGACCGCCTCGGTCTTCAAAACCGATGAAGCGTCCGAAACGATGCTTGGTGGGTTCGATTCCCATCCGCTTCCGCTTGTTGGCCAATGGTTCGATCGCGTAGTTTTTGCCGGGGTTTGGTTTGCGCCGCCAGTGGAGGCCACTTCGTGAGACTGCCCCTCGAGGCCGCTGTCCCAGTGATTCATCGATGCTTGTCACTCCCGAATCGCTTCGCGAAAACCAACGCCATTCGCTGATCGCTGCGTTCATCACCGGCGTGGTGATCGTCATGTTGGGATTCGTCTGGCCAGTTTGGTTTTTTGCGCTGCCATTGCCGGCGATTGTCTATTGGTGGTTTCGCCGCAAGCTAAAGCGACGTGCGGCAGTCATCGCGACTCCGTTCCCCGAGGCGTGGGAGCGAATTTTGCAGTCACACGTCGAGTATTTTCGGGCGCTGGAGGAATCGCAGAGGCAGCGTTTTCGTCAGATGGTGCAGGTGTTTTTGGATGAAACGCTGATTACTGGGATTCGCACCGAAGTGGATGACCTGACGGAAGTCCTGGTTGCGGCCAGCGCGGTGATCCCCGTGTTTGGTTTTGATGACTGGGACTATACGCGGTTGGGGGAAGTGCTGATCTATCCCGGTCGCTTCGGCGAAAATTTTGAAACCGCAGAAGGTGCTGATCGTCACACCCTTGGCATGATCGGCGTCAATCATCTGAGCGGTGTCATGATTTTGTCCAAGCCGGATTTGATCGCCGGTTTTGAAAACACAACCGATAAGCGGAATGTGGGGATTCACGAATTCGCCCACTTGGTCGATCAAGCGGACGGATCCGTTGACGGGTTGCCGGCGGGGATATCGCGAGATGTCGTCGGGCCGTGGCTGAATTGGGTCGCGGGCGAATTGGAATCGCGGCCGGACACCAAGCACCATATTGATGATTACGCTTACACGAATGATGCCGAGTATTTTGCGGTCTTGTCAGAATACTTTTTTGAATCGCCGGAACTGCTCTTTCAAAAAGATCCGGCGACCTATGCGATGTTAAAGAAAATGTATCATCAGAATCCGCGACGGCTACTCGGTTCCGTCTTACCACGACGGTCGCGCCGGGTCGGCCGAAACGCTCTATGTCCCTGCGGCAGTGGCCAAAAGTACAAGCGGTGTTGCCGACCACTGGCCCAACGTCGCAGTCGATAGGGTATCTTGTCAGGCAGTTTTTAGTCTCTCGCGCGGCTGGCACAGATGAACACACCCTTGGCATCGATCGCCCTGTTTCTCTTGGCGTCCGCGTTTGGAGCGATCGGACAGTTTTTGTACAAGTCCGGGGCCGATAACGCGGGCGGTTCCCTAGTCAGTTACGTTTGGAATGCCCGGATTCTTGGCGGCGTCGTTTGTTATATCGCCGTGATGGTGTTGTTCGTCGCCGCTTTTAAACGTGGTGGTGAATTGTCGGTACTGTATCCCATTTACGCGACAACATTCATTTGGGCGGCATTGATTGGACTGTTCGCCTACGCGACGCCAATCAGTTGGGTCAATATTTGCGGGATGGGATTATTGATCGTCGGCATGTGTTTGATGGGATGGGGAACATGAGCGACGAGACATCCAACCGCCGGCCTCTGAAAACCCGTGGCTGGGGAATCTTTCAGCGTTTCGCTGCTTGGTTGGCAACCACACCGGTCACGCCGAATATGATTTCGGCGTCGAGTGTTCTGTTTGGCGTTGCCGCCGGCGTGACGCTGGCAGCAACATCCGTGGTCGATGACGATCTGGCGAGAAGGATTTTATGGGGACTCTCAGGTGTCTTCATTCAATGTCGTTTGATCGCCAACCTGCTTGACGGCATGGTGGCAATCGAAGGCGGCAAAGCGTCGGCGGTGGGCGATTTGTACAACGAAGTCCCCGATCGAATCTCCGATAGCGCTATTTTTATCGGCGCAGGTTTCTCATTGGGGGGACGAATTGATCTAGGTTTGCTAGCCGCATTGGTTGCAGTATTCGTTGCTTATGTTCGAGCGATGGGAGCGAGCGTTGGTGTGGGACAGGTTTTTGCCGGACCGATGGCCAAACCGCAGCGGATGGCGTTGATGACCGGAGTGTGTCTTGTTTGCTTGGTCTTTCCATCAAGTCGATGGACGATCGGCGATTGGCCTGCCATCGGGTTCAGCGGGGCGGCATTGATTGCCGTGATCGCAGGTGGCGTGGCCACTTCCGTGCGTCGCCTGCGGCTGATCGGAGCATTGATGCGAGAACGAGCAACGGAGAAGGTGCCCGGCGATGTTTGATCATCTGTCTCGCGAAGTGTTGCTGACATTGGGCGGAATCGTTGCGGCGCTGATCACGTCCAATGTCATTGTGTGGGGGATGGGACGCAGCAACCCGCAACGTGATTTGACGGAAGTGTCGCTGCGGTTAAAGACGTGGTGGATGATTGTTGGTCTGTTCAGTCTCGTCTTGCTAATTCACCAAACAGCGTCGATCGCATTCTTGGCGTTCGTCAGTTTCCTTGCACTCAAGGAGTTTCTGTCGCTGATTCCGACGCGCCGCGCCGATCACCGCGTGTTGTTTTGGGCGTACTTGGCGATTCCTATTCAGTACTATTGGGTTTATTGCCAGTGGTTCGGAGTCTTCATCATCTTCATACCGGTTTACATGTTCATGTGGTTACCAACACGGATGGTAACCATCGGCGAAACCAGCGGTTTTTTGCGGGCGGTGGGCACATTGCACTGGGGGTTGATGACGACGGTGTTCAGCTTGTCCCACGCTGCGTTCTTGCTGGTGTTGGAGCCATCCGAAACGGCGCGGGTCGCTCCCGAGTGGTTCAACGAAACGGCGGCCACCGCGAGTGGCGCGGGCCAATTGCTGTTGTTGGTGCTGTTGACGCAGTTCAATGACATCGCGCAATTTTGCTGGGGCAAGGCGTTGGGAAAGCGCCGCGTGGCACCCAAAGTGAGTCCCGGAAAAACTTGGGCGGGATTCGTAGGTGGTGTCGCAACGACGATCGCATTAGCAAGTTTGCTCGGCCCTTGGCTGACATTTCTTGACTTGCCGCGGGCTGCCATGGCAGGGTTGATTGTGGGTGTGAGTGGTTTCTTTGCAGATCTGTCGATCAGCGCACTCAAGCGGGACCTTGGCGTAAAAGACTCGGGTTTTTCATTGCCTGGTCACGGCGGCATTCTTGATCGTGTCGACAGCTTGACGTTCACAGCGCCGCTGTACTTTCATTTTGTCTACTACTGTTACGGGTAAAAGGTAGCGAGATGATCAATGACGTCCTGCGATACTTGTATTTTCTATTGATCGTCCGACCGGTGGTCATGGTCGTGATCGGACTCAATGCCAGAAACGCACAACGATTGCCACAGAAGGGTCCGGCGCTGGTCGTCGCGAACCACAACAGCCATTTGGACACCATGGTGTTGATGACGTTATTCGGAATGAACCGGTTGCATTGCGTTCGACCGGTCGCTGCAGCGGATCACTTTTTACGCAATCGATTCATGGCTTGGTTTTCGACCAAGATCATTGGGATCGTGGCATTGCAGCGGGAGATGAAGGGTGTCCGAACTGATCCGCTCGCGGGAATCAGCGAAGCACTCGATCGAGAGCAGATTCTGATCCTGTTTCCCGAAGGAAGTCGGGGTGCACCGGAGATTCGCGAACAGTTCAAGACCGGCGTAGCACATGTTGCCAAGCGACATCCAGAGGTGCCAATCACACCGGTGTTCTTACATGGCCTGGGGAAGGCGCTGCCCAAGGGCGAAGGTATTTTGGTGCCGTTTTTTTGCGATGTCTTTGTGGGCACACCCATCAAGTGGACGGGCAAACGAGATACGTTCATGACGCAGTTAGAAACCGCTGTAAACGACCTGGCCGCTCAATCGCATGTACCCAGTTGGGGAAACGACACGCCGTGCGAAACGTCCACTTAGGACTTCGCTTTGGATGTTGCTGAGCCGTTATGATTTGAACTCACGCTATTTGCATCCCACTTTTGCTCTGACCGAGTCTGACGGTGCTTACACCCCTTCGCATGCTTGTGCTCGGTGTCGTTATGTTTAACGCCGGTGTAGCCATGGCGGACGAACGTCCCAACATCGTTGTGATTCTAATCGTATTGCTGCTCCCCCGACGAAGGATATCGCCCTGTATCGAGGTGGGCCGCCGACCGCGGCGATCGGATATGTTTCCGACTTGGCGTTGTGCCAGTCGCCACAATCGCACCAATGGTGAATTCTTTGCGCGGATGATGGCAACTTCGTTACACTAATCAAGGATGATGCACCCGTCGCGTGCATCCTGACAGATCCCAAAGCAAGTTCTAGTCGCGAATTGATTCCCACGGGCCCGTGGGAAACCCAATGGTTGCAGGCGGATTTCGAACGAGTGTTTCAGGCTTTCTAAATGACCAATAGTAAAAACTCATTCATCGGTTACATCATTGGTGGGCTGTTGTCGTTGTGTGGATGCAGTCAAGAGTTGCCAACGCCATCTGATGCTGGAGAACCGACGCTGGTCGAAGAGGTCAGCGTAAGCGGATTCGATTCTGACAGCGAGCCGGTGATCAAGAAATGGTCGGATGGAACGCTGTCGATCGTGTTCGAGGCAATGCCACCCTTCTTTGCAGAAGAGGACGGGACGGAATCCGATTTCGAGAGTTTTGACGTCGTCATCCAAGATGTGCTCGGGGTTTCTGTTTCTCGTCAGGATCGCGAAGTGTTCGTCATTGACAACCCAGATCCGGACACGGCCGCGAAAGCCAAAGCATGGCTCGAGACGTTCCACGATCAACGGTCATAGGTGTCGGTGAATCCGGAGGGTGGGCCGCGTCGTTGTTGCAAAAGCATCGATTGTCGGAGACCGGAGACCTGAGACCTGAGACCGGAGAGCGACCCGGTGAACCGGAACGTGTCCGGCCAATGTGGATCTCGGGACGAATCGTGTCTTTCCTGCGATCCATACGTGACAATGCTTGCGCATCAGGATTCAGGGCTGAACTGGGAAAGGTCTACCGCCGAAATGACCGTTAATTCGACGATTTTACTCGCGTCCTTTCCCTGATCCGTATTGGCTCGGTGTCTTCGTCGTGGCGTCAGGTTTGCCCGTAGTGAACGTTATCCGTTCGTGATCAGAACTCCATCGCATGGTTTCGCACAAAACGGCAAGATTGGTCGATTTTTGGGTTTCACGTTCTGGAGAGATTATTCGATTATCTTCGCGAAACTCCCAGGCGGCTGACGCATTTAATCGCTAGACATTCAGGAGATATCCAGCGTGACGCACAACAGAATCATTTCGCCTGCCCCGTTTTGGATCTGCATACTCCTGCTAATGGCGGGCCATCAAAACGTGGATGCGGTGGATCGATCATCTTCGACCGGTGGGGATGAACTCGCGAAACATGGTTTTGTCTTTTATAACGGTCACTTCATTCCAGGTCCGTACACCATCGAGCGCACGGGTGACTTCATTCGTGTGAACAACATTCAGATCGACGGGCAGCAACTGGGAGCACGTGTTCACGTCGCTGCAAGTAGCAATCCAATTGGCGAGGTCCAGTTGGTGAGTTTCAGCCCGAACCATTCGATCCCCCGTCACGAGGTGATCGCTGAGCATCAGCCAGAATTGTTCGAGCAAGAGTTATTGTCACCGACGGATGAATTACATCTTGCGATCATCGATGCGGCTCGCGGCGATATCACCGTGATCTACGACAAACGCCC
>JABDKS010000852.1 GCA_013002105.1 Pirellulaceae bacterium
ATTCAGAGCCTGTTGAAGCCAGAGATCCAAGAGTAGGCCGCACGAGTTTCGGTCATGATTATTCGTAGTTCGTAGGCCAGGACCTGTCCTGGCGCGACTTTGCCAGGACAGGTCCTGGCCTACGATATCCGCAAATCCAGATCCACGATGAAAACGCTTCCGTGTCGAAGCCGACATAGAAGCTCAGAGAGAACGTGCCGTTGCGAGATTCATCAGCATGAGCGATGTACTGCTGGAAATGCAGGGAATCAGTAAGAGGTTTGGGCCGACACGTGCACTCGAGAACGTGTCGTTGACCGTGCATGCCGGTCGCGTTCTCGCGTTGATCGGTGAGAATGGTGCCGGCAAAAGTACTCTTCTGAAAACGCTCAGTGGGGCCCATCTTGCGGATAGCGGTACGATGGCGATCGACTCCAAATCGTTCCAACCCAAGGGTCCCAGTGACGCAGCATCACGCGGCGTGGCGATGATCTATCAAGAGCTCAATCTCGCGCCCGATTTGAGCATCGAAGACAACGTTTTGTTGGGTCAGGCGGGGACTGGTTATGGGTTTTTGGTGCGTAGCCGTCAGCGTCAAAAAGTACGCGACGCATTGGAGATGGTTGGATTGGGTGATTTGAATCCCAAAGCCACCGTTGGCGATCAGTCCGTCGCCACGCAACAGCTATTAGAAATTGCTCGCGCTTTGGCGATTGACGCACGAATCATCTTGTTTGACGAACCGACAAGTTCGCTTCCGCAAAAAGACGTCCAACGTCTTTTTGAGATCGTGGCGAAGTTGAAAGAGAAGCAGATCGGGATCGTTTACATCAGTCACTTCTTAGAAGAGGTTCGTGAAGTCGCGGATGAATATGCCGTGTTGCGTGATGGTCACAATGTCGGCGAAGGCAAAATCGAGGACGTGTCCGACGACCAAATCATTTCCTTGATGGTCGGTCGTGATGTCGATCATCTCTTTCCGACGGTTCCCCATGCGCCGGGCGAGGTCCGTTGCGAAGTGACTTCGTTGCAAGGATCACCCTATCCACGCGATGTGAACGTATCGTTGCGGCGGGGCGAAATCTTTGGTGTTGCCGGACTTGTCGGTGCCGGCCGCACCGAGTTGTTACGCAGTATTTTTTCGCTCGATCACACCACCGCAGGCGTCGTCAAAGTCGATGGACGCGCGATTCGCAAAACCGTACCCGCACGGATGAAGGCGGGGTTTGGGTTGTTGTCCGAGGATCGTAAGAGTGAAGGGTTGGCGCAGGATCTTTCGATCATCGAAAACACGACCCTGGGTGCGCTTTCGCAATACACGCGGTTTGGAATTGTGAATTTGCGTCGCCGTCGAGAGGTCGCAACGGAATTGATGAAACGGGTCGAAGTGAAAGCTCACTCCGGTTCTCAGATGGTTTCGGAACTCTCCGGTGGCAATCAGCAAAAAGTGGCCATCGCGAGGATCTTGCACCAACAAGCCGATATTTTGATGCTGGACGAACCCACCAAGGGGATCGATGTGGGGACAAAGGCAGAGATCTATCGGATGATGGGTGAACTAGCCGCCGAGGGAAAGACGGTCGTGTTCGTCAGTTCGTACCTGCCAGAATTATTGGCCGTTTGCGACCGAATTGGCGTGATGTCGCGTGGGGCTTTGCGCGAGGTGCGCGATTCGAAGGACTGGACGGAGGACGAGGTGATGGCAGCAGCCATCGCATTGGATGAGACGCCGCAAGCGGCGAATTAACATTTATAACTAACGACTGACGAACGCTTCAGCTACCGAGTTTTTTTATGAGCGAGTCCAAGGGTCCCAGTGTCAAAAAGGCCATTCTTTCTCAGTTGGGGCCGGTTTTCGCGCTGGCGTTTATCGTGCTGCTGTTTGCGGTTGCCGACAATGCCTTGGGAAACGAGGCGTTCATGTCGATTCGCAATGCGCGTGCGATTGTCAGTTCAGCCGCGCTGGTCGCCGTTCCCGCATTGGGTATGACGATCATCATCATTGCTGCCGGCATCGATCTGTCCGCCGGCACCGCGCTGACACTATGCGGAACGGTGTTGGCGACATCATTAAAGAACTCTTCGGTTGCGGCGTCGGAACCGGGTTTTGCGACCGTCATGATTGTCGCTCTCGCAGCGACGATTCTAACGGGATGCGTGTGCGGGCTCGCCAACGGTTTGTTGATCAGTGCGACAAAAGTCGTGCCGTTTATTGTGACGTTGGGGACGATGACGATCTTTTTGGGGATCGGTCAAATCATTGCTAAAGAGTCGACGGTCTATGCGCCCCAAGAGAATATTCCCAACTGGTTGCGGTACTTGTGCTATACCGGATCCAATCCTGAGTACTATCTGATTCCCGGTGTGAAAGTCCCGGCTAGTGTGCTGATCGCGATCGTATTGGCAATCGCGGTGGGACTCTTCCTGCGTTACACCGTATTTGGACGCAATGTCTTTGCGCTCGGTTCGAGCGAATCGACCGCTCGCCTTTGCGGAATCAATGTCCCGGTGATGATCGTTGCCGTTTACACGCTGGCAGGTCTCTTTGTCGCGATTGGCGGGCTGCTGTACTTTGCCAACGTCAAGAATGGGAACCCGTCGGACGGGACGGGTAAAGAATTGGAGATCATCGCTGCGGTGGTACTTGGTGGTGGCAGCCTCAGCGGTGGGCGGGGGTCCATTTTGGGTACGATTGTTGGTGCTTTGATCATCACGGTCATCCGAAATGGCTGTACGCTGCTGTCGATTCCCAACACTTACACACACATCATCATTGGCGGGATTATCATTACCGCGGTGATCGTCGATCAATTGCGACATGGGTCACCCGAGTGGTTCTTCCGTCTGCTGCCTAATCGGAGTGATCCGTAAGTATTGGGTCAGCGGGAAAAGGGGGCAAAAACCGCAACGGCCCGAAGCGTGCTATGCATTTTTGACTCCTGCCCCCGTTTGCTACGATGGCTTACCCTAGTGCCACAACCGGTAATTCACCTTGATCATTGCAAGGTGGTTTTTACTAGCTCGACGCGCAAGCGAGTGGGTTTTACCAGGGATTCACTCGCTTGTGCGTCGAGCTTGTATCAAAGGTCAATTCCTGATTTCAGCACTAGTTTTTGCCTCTGGCAAAGCATTCGTAATGTAATTACCACCGGATCGGCGGAAGTCGCCGCTGATTGCGTCTGGTGAGTTGACAACATCCCTCCGTGTTCGTCTCAAGCCCCATAAGAAATTGATTATGAAGACAATCCTATTTAGCGTCTCGCTTCTTCTGACCGCGTCCGTCGCGGTAGCAAAAGCTCCCACCGCGACGGACTTTGGCAGCACCAAGGACTCTCAGGCGGTCGAACTGTACACGATCCAGGGAGACCAGGGGATTGTTGCGAAGGTCATGACGCGCGGTGCGACATTAGTGCAACTGCATGTCCCTGACGCGGACGGCAACATGGCGGATGTCGTACTCGGGTTCGATGACGTTTCGGGTTACGAAAGTGACGACAATCAATACTTTGGCTGTACGACGGGCCGGGTCTGCAACCGAATCGCCAAAGGCAAGTTCACACTTGACGGCAAAGAATACTCGTTGGCGATCAACAACGAACCCAATCATTTGCACGGCGGTGTCGAGCGGAGTTTGGACAAGGTGATTTGGAAAGCGCGGCCGTTCGAGAACGACAAGGGCAGCGGCGTCGCATTCAGTTACAAAAGTCCCGACGGCGAAGAAGGTTATCCGGGTAATCTGGATGTGACCGTCCGGTACTTCGTGCCAAAGGAAGGTCACCGACTTTCTATTTCCTATACCGCAACGACAGACCAAGCCACGCCGGTCAATTTGACCAATCACGCCTATTTCAATTTGGGTGGCGAAGGTAGCAAGACGGTGCTGGATCACACGTTGAAACTGAACGCGGATACGTTCACGCCGGTGGACGATACGTTGATTCCCACCGGCGAGATCAAGACGGTTGAAGGAACGGAGCTTGATTTTCGCAAACCGACCAAGATTGGGAAACGAATTGATCCACTGACTGATACGGCCGCGATCGGATACGACCATAACTTTGTTTTGAACAAACCTGCCGAAAAGGACAAGCCGACCTTGGCCGCCGTGTTGAAAGATCCACAATCAGGCCGCAGCGTTCGGATTATGACGGACCAAATTGGAATTCAGTTTTACAGCGGAAACTTCCTGAAAGGGCAAGCTGGAAAAGGCGGCAAGGTCTACCCGCACCGCAGCGCGGTCTGCTTGGAAACTCAGCACTTTCCCGACAGTGTCAATCACGACAATTTTCCATCGATCATTCTGAAACCTGGCGACGAATTCAAGTCGTTCACGGTGCTGACGTTCCCGACTGCGACGCCGGAATCGAAGTAGAAAATCAAATCATCGATGTGGGATCACCTAAGGCACTGGAGCTGTCCTGGCGCAACGATGCCAGGACAGGTCCAACATCTATGGTCGACAGCCCACGGGCTTTATTGTCGGTGCGGGCGACGTCGTTGTCTTGTTCCAGCGTTCGCCGCGAAAATGATTACGCAAACGATTCGATCCGGGAGCGACCATCGAGTTGTAGGTCGTGCAATTGTTTTTCGATGATTTGACGCGTGTTTTCACCATCGACGATCAGCACGTCGATGTAGGCTTCGTTGACTCCGAATGCTCCGCCGAGGACGCGGCCACTGCTTTGCTTGTCCAGTGCCTCCTCCAACGCGTCTTCGATATTCCCACGCACTTCGCTCTGTTTGCCGTCGGGAAATATCGCCCCATCGATAGCGATGTAGGCCAGTGACGCGCCGGTTCCTTCGAGCGGATCTTCGGGCAGTTTGCCCTGGTGGTGAATGTAGTTACCCACAACATTGGGGATGATACTGGTTCCCACCACCGTATCGCCTCGTGGTCCGTCCCGCTGTTCGTTGAAACGATACAGGCTGTAGGTCTTTGGCGGCGGCATTTTTTCCCATTTGTGATACTGATTAACCTGCTCGATAAATGCGGGCAGGTCAGTTAGCGACCGAGTTTCTTCTCCGTCATCGATGGGTCCGAGTTTGACTTCTCCCAGCCACATTTGGGTTCCAAACTCGCCCAACGCTTCATCCAGCAACAGGAACAGAATCTGGAAATGATGTTCCTGGGGGACGTTTTCAAGTGCCGGGTGCCATGCTTGGATATGAATCAGTTTTTGCTCGTCGTCCACGGTGGTCTTGATTGCGAATGTGTCCGAGTCGACTTGCTCCTGTTCCCCGACCGCGATCGCCATGCTTTGCAAATCTTCCCCCTTGGACGCTTGCCGCGAGGCGTAGAAAGTCCAACCGGGAATCGCAACGGCTTGGTCGCACCAGTATTGGGCCAAGAGCTGTTTGGGAACGACTCCTTCGCCGGTAACAGTAAACGAGTGACCTCCGTCTTCACCTGGTCCGAACACCCAGCTCATCGTCGGTAGGTGAGTATTCATGAATTGAAGCGTTTCCTCGGTCAACGATTCACACTCACCTCGCTCGATCGTTTCGTAAAAACGAGGACCCACTTGTTGATACCAATCCCAGAATTCGCTGACGCCCTGTTTAAAGGTGGGCTGATTTTTCTTTTTCTTGCGGCCAAACAAAGTCGCTCTCCTGTTGGTCAGTCGCGTCGATGCGGGCTGTGGATTTCAGCGGCTATCGACTCAAAAGTGAGATGGGATGATATCTACTGAACCTGTTCAGCGACGAACTTCGCCAACCAGGCGTTCGTAATCTATTCCATTTACGGAATTTGTGGGGGCCTGTGTCTGGTAATTGCGCCCCAAGATCGCAACAAAAACGCCTATTTTCAATGGAAGCCATTCCGAGAACAGTTCTCTTGTGCTGAAATTCTGTAGCGCAGAGAATTTGCGTGATTGACGACGGATTTTTTCCAAGGCATCGAAGATGCAGATTGCGGCGAAAGCCAGCGGATTTAGCCACCTTTACTTCTCAGCCCAAGACCAACCATGAGTCGATTTCTCAAGCGAAAGATCGGAATTGCGTTTTGGGCCACGGCATTTGTCGTCATGGCGTTGGGTGTGAAGCCTTTGCGCAAAGCCACGACCAAGGATGGCGATGTTTCGTTGATGAAATATTTTTCTGGCCCCACCCAACGCGTGTTCGTTGACGACCAGTCCATGGCCAGCGAATTGCACGATCCCGTTTTCTATGAGGATCCATCAGGAAAATGGCGACAGATTGGTTATGTTAGCCAACTGGGTGATCCTGACACGGATCCGGGGCAGGTGGAGATATCTTGGTACTCAAGCAAGATCTCGCCGGCACAATGCGAGCTCTTTCAATACCGTAGTACGGGCAGTTTGAAAGAAGTGTTGGCAACGATGTTGCCACCGGAAAAACAACTGCGGATTCAGCAGCGTCTCTCAGCCGCGTTGTCCGAACACGGTGATGACTTGTCACAAGCTTTCGTTCCGTTGGTGCAACAAAGTCTAAAGAAGTCGATGCCGGTGATCGAAGCGGAATTTCGCAAGACAATCGATCGGCACCGCGAAGAAATCAATCAGCTGGCGACGCGTTTCAATGACGAGGTTGTGGAGCAACAATTGATTCCACTTGCCAAAGAAGAGATCATGCCGATTGTTCGCAAGCACGGTCAGCCGCCGGCCGAAGAGATCGGACGCGAAATTTGGGATCGTGCCTCGTTATGGCGATTCGGATGGCGTGCCGTCTACGACAAAACTCCGCTTCCCGAAAAGGGACTGGTGCAGGAAGAGTGGAAGCGTTTTGTCGAGAGCGAGGCCGTGCCGGTGATCGAGGAAAAAATGGATGACATCGTGATCGCGGTGCAACGCATTTTTAGTGACGTGGCGGTCAACCCGACGATTCGCGCCGAGATTGCGGGTGTGGCCGACGAACTGGCCAAGGACCCGGAGGTGACAGCGCTGGTCCGCAAGATTCTGCGAGAAACGCTGGTGGAAAATGATCGAC
>JABDKS010000688.1 GCA_013002105.1 Pirellulaceae bacterium
GAGCGGGAGGTTGTGATTTTGGGGACCGAATATGCCGGCGAAATGAAGAAAGCGGTGTTCACATTGATGAATTACTTGATGCCAAAACAGGATGTCTTGTCGATGCACTGTTCCGCAACGGTCGACAAAGAGAATGCGAATTCATCCGTTCTGTTTGGTCTCTCGGGTACCGGTAAAACCACTTTGTCGGCCGATCCCAATCGATTCTTGATCGGTGACGATGAACATTGCTGGAGCGATGACGGAATTTTTAATATCGAAGGTGGCTGTTATGCCAAGGCAGTCTATTTGACTCGTGAGGCGGAACCGCAGATCTTTGATGCGTTGCGATTTGGGGCGGTGTTGGAGAACGTGGTTTACGATCAAGCCGACCACCACGTCGATTTTGGCAATATCTCCGTCACCGAAAACACACGTGGATCGTATCCCATTGAGTTCATCGAGAACTCGGCGATCCCGTGCATGGCGACGCATCCAAACAACATCATTTTTTTAACGTGTGATGCGTTCGGTGTTTTGCCGCCCGTGTCACGTTTGACGCCGGCGCAAGCCGAGTACCACTTCATCAGTGGCTACACCGCGAAAGTCGCGGGCACGGAAATGGGCGTGACCGAACCGCAGGCTACGTTTTCGCCCTGTTTTGGCGGACCCTTTTTGGTTTGGCACCCGGCGAAATATGCGGAACTACTGTCACAAAAAATCGATCGTCACAACGTAAAGGTCTGGTTGGTCAACACGGGTTGGACAGGAGGAGCCTACGGCGTCGGCTCGCGATTTAAACTCGGCTACACCCGCGCGATCGTTGACGCGATCCAAGCTGGCAAGTTAGATGGCGCCGCGACGGTGACCGACGAGTACTTTGGGTTTGACATCATCGCAGATTGTCCCGGTGTCCCAAGTGAACTGCTGCAACCCAAGTCGACGTGGCAAGACCCGACGTCCTACGAGCAGACGGCGCAAAAACTGGTGGTGCTATTCCAGGAGAATTTCAAGACGTACGCTGCCGGTGTCCGGCCCGAGGTTCAATCGGCTGGTCCGCAGGCTCCCGCGACCGCGTGATCGCGATTCGCATCTTGGGTGCCTATCAGTCGCCCGTGATTGCCGCAGCCCGATCGAGTTCCCCCTAGCGGCCGTTGGCATTTCCGTCGCGCGAGCACATCGCCGCTCGATAGTCCAGGATCGCTTGTCGCTTGTCGAGCGCGTGTTGTCGATCCGCGGCGGTCAATTGATTCATAGGTAATCGGAACACTTTGCCACGGGCGATCTCGATCCAAACAACGTCGCGACTGACGCCACGTAACTTGCCTGAGACTTGGTAACGCTGACCCGGAGACTTCGCATTTGGCAGTTGCCAAATTCGTTGTACGAAACGCGGCTGAATGAGTGCCCCCCGAACTGTTGCTGGCTGAACTGAGGCGGGCTTTTTCGGCGACTGCGCGTTCACTGTCGGTTTGGTCGCAGTTGCATCTTGCGTCATGGTTTCGGGGTTTGCCGCGTCGAGTCGACTGACAACCGATTGCCCGGAAGGTGGGCTTAACGAGAACCGGTCACGATTCTTCAGCGAACTTGGCGATTGCGTCAGTTCGGATCGACCTGAACTCGCTGAAACCTCCCCAGGCGATGTCACAGCGAGTGAAGCGGAAATGAATTCTGGATCATCCAGACGCCATTGCGATCGAAGTTGTATCGCACCGGCCCGGTCGCCAACGTGCGACGGATTGAGTTCAACGCCACGTTGGTACCAGGATCGTCGTTGCGAATCGGCGGCCACTACCTGCGACGACGCGGAGAGTCGTTCCAAGTCGGATCCTTCGTTGTTTCGCTGCGCTTGCACCGTAACCAAGGTTAGACTTGGCGCACAGAAAACAAAGATGAGACAAGATGCAAAACGCGGCATGAACGGTGTGATCGATAGAGTGGGGAAGGTCAGGTCGCCGAATCGATAAGTCGGAAACCCAATGACGGTGCGAGATCATACAGGAAATATTGTCAGTGCAATCGATGTTGAGAAAAAAACGTTCGACCGCGTGTGGCTTTTTTGGTGACACGTAATGGACAGATTTGTCCGTAGAGTCAATGTGCGATCGCAGACGACAAAAGATCACGCAATGTGACATCGAAACGACGATAAGGTGCGACGAAAAAATTTTCGTTGTTTGCCACTGATCTCGACAGCGCTTGGCGGCTGCGATCGAATCACCTTGGCGTCATGTTGAGCCGACGCCGCCGGAGCATCAGTCGATTTTTGTAAGCGTTGAAT
>JABDKS010000700.1 GCA_013002105.1 Pirellulaceae bacterium
GTTTCGAACCGGGTGTGGATGAAGTTTCGGAGGCCGTTGCACAAGAGATTTACAAGACGCTAGCTCCCACCCACCTACGTTGTGATGCGCCCAATCGGATTGCTCAGCCCGGTGAAACGGTACTGGACGTTGTGCTGGTCGAACCATCGCATTGGTTTTTTGGCACTCATCAGGCGGACACTTGGCCAAGCCGTTGGCCCGGAGGCGTTCAGCCGATTCGTCCCGCCAATGAACCCGTGTCACGCGCTTACTACAAGGCGGCCGAAGCGATCACATGGAGCGGCTTTGATCTACAGCGTGGTGACTTGGCGATCGAAATCGGCAGCGCGCCCGGGGGAGCCTGCGGCAGGTTGCTGGAGCTTGGACTGCGCGTGATTGGGATTGACCCTGCGGAGATGGACCCGCGGATTGCTGAACACCCCAAGTTTCGTCACCTACGCGCTCGCGCCGGTGACCTTCCTCGTCGAGAATTTCGCGGTGCTAAATGGCTATTGGTGGACTCGAATGTCAAACCCAACAAAACCTTGGTGACTGTCGGCAATATCGTGACGAATCGGCAGAGCACGATTGAGGGAATGCTGCTGACGCTGAAACTCGGGGATTACGAAGCGGCGGATTCGATCGACCAGTGGACCGACAAAATCCAATCATGGAATCCCAAAGAAATTCAAATTCGCCAGTTGGCGCGAAACAAGTGCGAAGTTTGCTTTGCGGTCCGGTTGTAGCGTCGTGATCTGGCTTTGAGCGAGCGATTCAATCGCATCGCAGCGAATGTGACGCTGGCGATGTGTTTGTTTTGAAGTTGCGCTTTGGCGTGACTTGTTGATTTTTGGTAACCCGACGCGTCAGTTTTGAAGGTGCGCTTTTTGCTTCATCCTCCCGCGCAGCGGTAGCGGCCGGGGAGGGCCCTCTCCGAGCCTGAGAGCCCGACTCTCCCAATGGGAGAGTGATTCTTTATGTTCGTTTTCATTTCGTATTTTGCCGAGTCAGACTCGATGTTCATCACGAATAGCGCAACTTCAAAAAGCTTCAGCGAGGGACGAGCCGATATACGTTGTCCCTCGCTGACGCGTCGGGTTACGAGAAAAACGCAACTTCCTAACTAAGCCGTCGGGTTACCGGGAAAGCGCCACTTTAACATGGGTTTGCGGGCTTAAAGTTCGCTGGCGGTGACTCCAAACGTATCACCCTGGCTCAGGTCGCCTGTTTGGAGACCCTTCATAAACCATCGCAGTCGTTGCTCGCTGGTCCCGTGCGTAAACGACTCGGGGACGACGTAGCCCTGGCTTTGTTTTTGCAATCGATCGTCTCCGATGGCCGCAGCGGCGCGTAGGGCTTCTTCGACGTCACCCGGTTCGATGATGTTTTTGGTTCGTTGTGCGTGATGCAACATGGCGCCTGCGAAGAAGTCCGCTTGTAACTCCAGTCGGACGGAGGCTTCGTTCGCCGCTTCCTTGCTTTGAGTGCGACGAACTTGTTCGACCTTATCGGTATAGCCCAACAGATTCTGCACGTGGTGGCCTACTTCGTGCGCGATCACGTAAGCCTGTGCAAAGTCGCCGGGGGCGCCAAGTTGCTTGGACAACTGCAGGAAGAACGAGGTGTCGAGATAGACTTTTTGATCAGCGGGACAATAGAATGGGCCCGACGCGGCACTGGCGAATCCGCAAGCAGATTGGACTTTGTCGGAAAACAAAACCATCGTCGGTTTTTCGTAACGCCGGCCAGCTTGATTAAACAATTCGGTCCAGACGTCTTCGGTGTCCGCCAGCACAACTTTGGCAAACGCTCGTCGCTCTTCCTCATCTGCAGACAAGGGAGCCGCTGCGCCACCGCCCTGCTGGACGGCAGCACCTGGTTTTTGTGCTTGCTGAAGAACCTGTTGCGGATTGCCACCCAACAGCGCGACGATCAGCGCAATGATCATCAGTCCCATTCCGCCGCCTACGACCGCTGGGCCTCCCACACCACGCCGTTCTTCCACATTCTCGCTTTGTCTTCGTCCGCGCCAACGCATCGCATCTACTCCCAAAAGAATTTCAAGTGGCCTCGATCGCCTTGGTTATTATGGTGGCGCCGAACTCGATTGTGCCAGCGGGCGGAGAGATCGATTTGGATGCATTCCCAAAACTACGCCTTAATCTATGACTGATTCTGAAGTTTCCGCCCGGCGCCACTGCTTGTACTCCGTATTGGCCAGCGGAATATTGGCTGTTTCGATCGTGATCGCTACCTTTATTTGGGAGGATGCATTCTGGGCATCCAAGGCCATTACCGTGCTGGTGATGCCAACCGGCTTGGTTTGGCTTTTTTTGTTTTCGTGCGGAGTCGGGTTTTCACTCCGGCGCAATCGTCCACTTGGCTGGCTGTTTTTTGTCGTTTGGATTCTCTTCGGGGCCACGTTTAACGAACGGATCGGAAACTGGTTGATTCAATCGATCGAACATCCCGGTACGCAGGTCGCAGAATCTGATGATCCGCTCCGGGCTGTTCTCGTACTCGGCGGTGGCGCGTTTTTAAATCGACTGGGCAGCGGAGAGCTCAATCGTGACGGCGAACGTGTCCTATCGGCTG
>JABDKS010000760.1 GCA_013002105.1 Pirellulaceae bacterium
CCACCCTCGACTCTGTGGAGCATGAATGCCGCCCGAACCGACACCCCAGCCCGAACGTCGCGAAACGGGCCAGCCCGAGCAACGCGAATCAGGCCAGCCCGAACGTCGCGAATCAGGCCAGCCCGAGCAACGCGAATCAGGCCAACCCGAGCAACGCGTAAATGCAAGTCGCGACACATTGCGTCGTCTGCTCGTCCAATGGACGATTGGTGCGGTTGTCGGGACCATGCTGATTGCGATCACGTCACCGTTGTTTGTGCGCAGCTATCTGCCGTTGCATGCCGATCAAACACGTGGTGTCTGGACGTTGCCCCCGCAGACACAGTATCGCTGGCGTAGCGAAGGCTATGCCCAATCACGAATCGGCCCGCACGGAATGCCCGGCCGCGCCGATTTTCCGGTATCAGAAAAGGCAACATCGCAAAAGGCAACCATCCGTGTGGCGCTGTGGGGAGATTCACAGGCCGAAGGGGTCGTGGTCAGCGATCATGACAAATTATTCGCCCAGGCAGAACGTATCGGGCGCGATTCGCAGCAACCGTTGACCGTCTTGCCATTGGCACGCAGCGGCGAGGACGCCGGAGATTGGCTGACACAGATACCGCGAATCGAATCGCAGTGGGACATCGATTTTCACGTCATCTTGGTGGTCGATCTGTCGGATGTCCAAGCGGCCAGCGAAGCGCCGCGACCACCACCCAGTGACGCCGATGTTCGGCAAGCCGAATCGGCAATCGCTCGATACGCGCCGGCCTTTGTGATCTCCGCGGCGCGAATGCTACTGACACAAGCCGATGAATCGACACCGCGCACGCTGCGGTTTTCGCTTGGACGGGCCAAGCCACCGCGCAAAGAGTCGCCTGCGCCACCGCCGATGCCAAACTCGATCGATTGGGAACCAGCGGTCAATGCGATCGCGGCCACCGCCAAGCGACCGGTGTTGTTGTTGTATGCCCCGAGACACCCGAACATTTTCTACGGTCGCGTAATCACCCAGGATCCTCAGAGCAGCGAGTTTGAGAGGTTGAAACGGACTGCTTTGGCCCATGGGCTGCTGGTCGAAGACACACGAGAGGCGCTGGCAACGTCGGTGCAAAGCGGCGAATGGCCACACGGTTTTCATAATGGACAAATCGGTGTCGGGCACCTCAATGCAACCGGTTATCAAGTCGTGGCCCAAGCGCTCGTTGATGCTGTCACGCAGGCTGCGGGGAATCCCCGTTAGCCGTCATGCTTTTTACTCAAATCGAATTTCTGATTTTCTTTGCCGTCGTGCTGGTCGCGGTTTGGCTAACGCGACGTCGCGTCGTGCGCAACACGCTACTGTTGGCCGCCAGCTATTACTTTTATGCCTACTGGGACTATCGCTTTTGCGGGTTGCTGATGTTGTCGACGGTGGTCGATTACGTCGTGGCCAAGCAAATGGACCAAAGTGACAACGACCGAGCACGCTGGAGATTGTTACTCGTCTCTCTGGCCGTCAATTTGGGAATGCTCGGCTATTTCAAATACTGTGATTTCTTTATCGACTCGGCTCGTCCCATCCTGCAGTCGATGGGTCTCAGCGGCGAAACGCTCGGCTTGATACTGCCGGTCGGAATCTCGTTTTTTACGTTTCAAACGCTCAGCTACACCATCGATGTCTATCGACGAAAACTCAAACCGACCGATCGCTTTTTGGACTTTGCGCTATTCGTTGCGTTCTTTCCGCAGTTGGTTGCCGGCCCGATCGTTCGTGCTCGTGAACTGCTGCCACAATTGGCTGTCGTGCCGCAATTTTCGAAGCGTCGAATGTACGGTGGTGCCCAACAGATGTTGCGCGGCGCGGTCAAGAAAGTTTTGTTGGCCGATCGATTGGGCGAGATGGTCGACGTGGTATTCGCCGGGCCGGACTTGTACAGCGGAATCACGATTTGGATCGCCGTATTGGCCTACGCCGGTCAGATCTATTACGACTTCTCCGGCTACAGCGATATCGCCATCGGTGCGGCCAAAATGCTCGGTTATCGATTCCCGGTCAATTTCCGTCATCCCTATCTGGCCACATCGATGGCCGATTTCTGGCATCGCTGGCACATGACATTGTCGCGTTGGCTGCGAGACTATCTGTACATTTCGCTGGGCGGAAATCGTCGCGGCCCGTGGATGACCTATCGCAACTTGATGATCACGATGACGTTGGGCGGTTTATGGCACGGCGCAGCATGGACGTTTGTGTTGTGGGGGATCTGGCACGGCACGGCGCTGGCAATCGAGCGGGCATTTGTTCAGGTTCGTTCGATTCGATCGATCTTCGGTCGATCGACCATCGGAAGTTTGGGTGCACCGCTGAAATGGTTGGCGACAATGCTTGTGGTGTTGGTCGGTTGGGTGTTATTCCGAAGTCCCGATTTGCCAGCCGCGCTGTCGATGCTGCGTCGAATGGCGACACTCGATTCGGGGATCGCTTGGTTTCCGCCACTGGTCCTCGGCGCGCTTGCCTGTTTGATCATCGAACACCTGATGTGGAGAACCAAACTGCACCGGGCGATGCGATTGCCTGCATTGGCGTGGTATTCACCCATCGCGACGACCGTGATGATCTGGGCACTACTGTTGTATGCGCCGCGCGGGTTTCGACCGTTTGTCTACTTTCAGTTTTGAATGCGCGATCGAGGCGAGCGTCAGCAATGGAAAGCCACGAACAATCGGGCAACGAATCGGATGAAGATGCGAGCGAAGACTCAGGAGACAACTCGGACGCGACCGCGGTTGTGAAGGCCGATCGAACGGCCCCGTGGTTGTCCAACCGATTGCTGGCACCGTCGACGCTATTGAGCGTGGTCTTGTTCGCACTAACCGTGTTGCCGATGACCAGCTGTTCCAGCTCTGACGACGGCCAATTGGTACCGATGAAACTGGCGGTGTCGATGGCAACCGGTCCGCAAGTGTCGACGCCCGTCACGGCGGGCGAATACGTCTTGAACTTTGTGTCGATGATACCCATCCTGTTTGCCTTCACGATGCCCTATTGGACCGCGTTACCGGCGATTGCAGCAGCCGCTGTGATTTGGTTTTCCAGTCGTTGGGCGACCCGGCTGTGGCGGTTGTTGATTCTGTTGCTGTCACTGTCGGTGACGTTGTACCTGCTCGAAAGCGATGTCTTGTCAGGAAAACTCTTTGGCTCTGTCGGATTACTGGCCGCGGGGATCTGGCTGTGGTCTTCTCCCACCGCAGCCCGAACAACCGCATGGGTGGTCGGGCTGTTTCGACGTGGTCGAAAACCAGATTGGACGCAGCGTCCGCGGCAGAGTGTGGTCGGTGGTTATTGGGCGATGGCCGTGCTTTGTTTTTCCGCATTCTTTTTTCTATGGATGATGCACGAGACGCTGCTGTACGGCGGCAAGTTATCGGCCATGGCCAATGTCTCACTTGGATTCACATCGATCGTCTCGGCCCGACAAGCCAGGATCGACGGTCATCAATGGCCGCGTTTCAGCACGCGAGACTTGCTGATCCTGACCGTCGTCTTCGCCGTCAGCCTCTGGTGGTTTTGGGCTCGCTGATGCAAGGCCCGCAGTCGGTGCCGGAACGCGATACGTGTCACCCGTGTTCCGCTCACCGCATTTCTCACCGGCCCATCTTGGAGAACCAAGCCAGCCAGCGAATCATGGGAGTCAGGCAGTCCATCAACAGGTCCGATTTGGAAGCAACACTGCCATCACGTGCATTCACGATGCACGCCAGCGCCCGATTACCGCCTCGAGAAGCCATCAATACTGGAGTTCAGACATATTGGAAGGTAAAATCGTTTGACCCAGGTAACACCCAAGCAGAATGGCTGCTTCACCTGGATAAGGCGTGACTCACCTTCTCGCTAGACCGAGACAAGTCCGCCCAAAAGACCTTCTCTAGGGGCTCTCGGGAGAATAATAAGTTACGCCAAGGACGGATGATTGACTTCACTGTTCGCTCGATCTTCTAACTCCCAATCGATTTGGTGAAATTCAATATCGCGACACTCTTGCTGATGGTGGTTCCATTCGCCATCGCATTTGCGTTTGTTCAGCTAACGAACGACGCCACCTGTGCATTCATCGTACTCACATCCACAACTGTAATTGTTGCGATGAAAACGACTGGACGTTTAAGACTCTTCGCACTCGCGTACAGCGTTTTCTCGTTTGCAATGCTCTTCGTTCGTCCTGTTCCAAATGTCGTTACGGATTGGGTCTGGAACAACGTGCATAGCGACCGTCCGTTCAAAACGGTCGGTGATGCTGTCGCCAACATAGACAACGAAATGGCAACAGATGATCTGTTGCAGGCCGCAAGCAGGATTTTCCTGTCCGTCATGGTGGCAACTATATTCGCGTGGTCAATTCGACCCATTGCCAAAGCTGGCGTAACCATGCGATCGACCGAAGTCGCGGGTGACGCAAATTAAGATGGAAACCACAATGCCGCGACTCGGTGATCGTGGTCGTTCCATCAGTTACTGGTCGGTTTTATTGACGGCCGACATCCCTCGTGATGACCGTGGATTGATGAATCGCGTATCGTCAGGCCGACGCTTGTTCAGCAATGGTGTTGTGACGATCGGCTGAATTGCATGCGGTGGGCTGGAAAAATAGCCCGCCAATCACGCCAATCGACCCCAATCAGAAAGCAACCATTCGCGCTCATTCGCGTGATTCGCGGGCAAAGTCGGCCGCCAACACCTGCTCTACGTCTGCGCGTCCTCTGCGATTGTAAATCTTGATCTGCCGAAGTTGCCACGGCGATGCGTTCGATTCGCATGCCACACCCGCTCAGCGGTAAGCTATTGGAATTCATCACCAACGACACAGCGCGCCGTTAACAAGAACGATGGACCCATCCGCTGCCAGTCGTTCTCCGCGACCAAGCACTTCTGCTAACACACGGTCCAATGATCAAGACTGGCCTCGGAGAGTCCAGCGACAGTCCCATCGTCGTTGTTCGCTCCGCGAACAAATACGAAAAAAGTAGCCGTCACGCTCCGCCGTGACGAAGCCCGACCAAACGCCCACCCATCGACCATTCCCCCGGATCGACCCATCCGCTGCCAATCGTTCTCCGCGACCAAGCACTTCTGCTACCACACGGTCCAACGATCAAGACTGGCCTCGGAGAGTCCAGCGACAGTCCCATCGTCGTTGTTCGCTCCGCGAACAATCACAAACAAAGTAGCCGTCACGCTCCGCCGTGACGAAGCCCGACCAAACGTTCTACCATCGGCCATTCATCCGGATCGGCCCATCCGCGGCCAATCGTTCTCTGCGACCAAGCACTTCTGCTACCACACGGTCCAACCATCAAGACTGGCCTCGGAGAGTCCAGCGACAGTCCCAACGTCGTTGTTCGCTCCGCGAACAAATACGAAAAAAGTAGCCGTCACGCTCCGCCGTGACGAAGCCCGACCAAACACCCTACCATCCGCCATTCATCCGGATCGACCCATCCGCGGCCAATCGTTCTCTGCGACCAAGCACTTCTGCTACCACACGGTCCAACCA
>JABDKS010000763.1 GCA_013002105.1 Pirellulaceae bacterium
CGATGATGACGCGGTGGTACAGGTCATCGGGTCCGTTGTCATGCGTGCCTTCGATTGCATCCAATCGTTTCAAAACGTTCGCGACGACGCTGGTATCAAACTCCCAAAGTTCACCCAGCACGCGATCGCCTCCACCGCTCATCGCGGGATAGTCGTATCGGTCATAGAGCGTGCCGTATACCCACGCCGGTACAATCGACTTCGCCGCCGACGGCCACATGGTTTCGCGGCACTGTTGCGTCTTGAGTGTTCCGTAGACAAAAAATCGATGAATCATGAAATCTTACTGCGACGATCGTATCGTCGGTGTTTAATTTTTTCGTCCGCGCGTGCGACCCGGCAGGAAACCTTTGATGGACCAATCCATTCCAAGCGTTTCGCCAATCAATAGAGCAAACGTCGCGAAGTCGTCGAAATTGCGAAAATGTGCACTACGGATGATCGTTTTTGATTTTGACTGGAGGTCTCGAAGTGTGATGTCGTAGAACTCGAAAAACACGAACCGATTCATCACCATTTTTGCGCTGAACTCTCCCCAGGCGATAGAGATGGTTTGGTCTGTGAAACGATGTCGTGGCAGGATCAGCCTTTGGTTTGTCACGATCACCTCGCGTGGGTGCATTCGATGATAGATCTCCAGCAGGACACCAATGCAACAAATCAATATTCCGACGGCCGAAAATGCATAGGCGGTGTTGATGGGCGACAGCGGAATCAGTTGGAATTCGACTCCCTTGTTGTACCAATGCGCCCTGACAGAGACCGCCGCGCTCATGATCAGTAAGAATGGTATCAACGCGAACAGAAGAAACTTTGGAATCGCGCCGTAGGGCGACTGATACTCAATTTGCTCGCCGGGCAGTAGCGGAACCTGTGCCGATCCGTTGTTCTTGGGCACGGTTGGTAAACCTGTTGGCGAATGGGAATCGGGCACGGTGATCAGTCAATGACAATCGGAATGTCGTGGAATCTCGCTCGGGCGTTCCTTAAGAATCCGGATGGTTGTTGAGAATCGGGGCGGTCGTTGGGATTCTCAGCCCGCCGAACCTCCACTGGCAATTTGGGCACTCTGACGGGTAAAGCACTCGATCCCCCCATTTGCCAAATTTTGCGACCAGTTTTCAGCGTGGCCGGATCGTCGTCGGTACGGTCGACAATCTTATCGGATCGGGCGTGTTGATCCTATTTTCTCGGCGAGCGGTGCTGATGGTCCACCGTCAGTAGGTTCCCAAAACGAGCGAATTGCATCATCATCGGGGGTCCCCAAGTCGTTCACTGCCCCGAATTTTCAATCCATGTCGCTCGACCCCGATTTTGCCGCCGCGCTAGACGCCCATTCGATGGAGATTGACGAATCGATTGCGTTGCGACTGCAGGCGTACGCCCAAACGCTTTGGAAGCGGAACGAAGAGATCAATCTAACCCGACATACGACCTGGGACTTGTTCGTGGGACGCGACCTTCGCGACACATTGCAATTAGCACCGTTGCTGACCGAGGGTGAAGAGGTTCTGGATCTGGGCAGTGGCAACGGGGTACCGGGAATCCCGTTGGCGATCTTGCGAGGGGACATTGAAGTCGCGTTGGCCGAATCGGTGGCCAAACGAGCCAAGGTGCTGGGCGAAATGGTTGGCGACCTGGATTTGCCGGTTGCGGTCTACGCGGCGCGTGGCGAAGACTTGTTGCATGATTTCCGATTCACCAGCATCGTTTCTCGCGCGGTCGGCAGCATCACCAAATTTTGCCGTTGGGTCGAACCTCACTGGACAAACGTTGATCGTTTATTGTTGATCAAAGGCCCCAAGTGGGTCCAAGAGCGCGGCGAGGCGCGACACTTAGGGGCGTTATCGAACCTGCAAATCCGCCGAGTGGCGGAATATCCGCTCGGCGACGATGCGGACAGCGCCGGCGTGATTTTACAGATTTGGCCGACCGGTCGCCCCAATGATCGATTCGCCTAGCCGCCCCCACCGTGGTGACTATACTCCCGTCAATCGTTGATTTTCGCATCCGCAACCCGCGGTGCAAATTTACAACAATCGACGCCAATCCGAACCACTCTACCAACCACCCTCAGACCCACTCAGACTGCGGATGTCGGACTACAACCTTACCCACTTGAAACAACTCGAAGCCGAGAGCATTCACATCATGCGTGAAGTGGTCTCGGAGTTTCAGAAACCCGTGATGCTGTACAGCGTCGGGAAAGACTCCGCGGTGCTGGTCCATTTGGCTCGCAAGGCATTTTATCCGGCCAAACCGCCGTTCCCGTTGATGCACGTCGACACAACGTGGAAATTCAAGGACATGATCGCGTTTCGGGACAACTATGCCCGCAAAGAACTCGGTCTGGACTTGATCGTCTATACCAACGAAGAAGGTTTGAAGCACGACATCAAACCGTGGGAAGACAGCGAGCGGCACACTGAATTGATGAAGACCGACGCGTTGAAAGCGGCACTGGATAAATATCAATTCGACGCTGCTTTCGGCGGAGCCCGTCGCGATGAAGAGAAGAGTCGCGCGAAAGAACGCGTGTTTAGTTTTCGTGACAAGTCGCACCGTTGGGATCCAAAAAACCAACGGCCCGAACTTTGGAACGTCTACAACGGTCGAGTGAACAAGGGCGAATCGATCCGTGTATTCCCCATGAGCAATTGGACGGAATTGGATGTTTGGCAATACATCCATATGGAAAACATTCCGATTGTGCCGCTGTATCTGTCGGCCATGCGCGACGTCGTCAAACGCGACGGCATCTATTTCATGATCGATGACGATCGAATGCCGCTGCTGCCGGGCGAGAAAAAGGAAACCAAAATGGTGCGTTTCCGAACACTGGGTTGTTATCCACTTTCGGGTGCGGTCGAAAGCGAAGCGACCACGTTGCCCGAAGTCATCCAAGAGATGTTGCTGGCGACGACCAGCGAACGAGGCGGCCGAGTGATCGACCAGGACGAAGGCGGCGCGGGAATGGAAGAGAAAAAACGCCGCGGCTACTTCTAGTCGGACCTTTCGCGTTTTTTTTAACGCCGGACCGCGCTTTCTTAATTCTTTGAATCAAACATTACTACCGAGCACATCGCTCCAAGCTCTCCGCCGCCATGTCACACAAATCTGATCTTATCGCGACCGACATCGAAGCTTACCTGAAACAGCACGAGCAAAAGCAACTGCTACGTTTCATCACGTGCGGCAGCGTCGACGATGGAAAAAGTACTTTGATCGGTCGTCTGCTGTACGACAGCAAGATGATTTACGAAGACGACATGGCCAAATTGGAGGCCGATTCGAAAGTCGTCGGTACGACGGGCGGTTCGTTTGATCCAGCGTTGCTGACCGACGGACTGAAAGCCGAACGAGAGCAGGGGATCACAATTGATGTTGCGTACCGTTACTTCAGCACGGCCAAACGCAAATTCATCATCGCCGATACGCCTGGTCACGAGCAATACACGCGAAACATGGCCACCGGTGGCAGCACCGCCGACTTGGCCGTCATCTTGGTCGACGCGCGGCACGGTGTTTTGACCCAGACCAAGCGGCACAGCTTTATCGTTTCGCTACTGGGAATCCGGCACGTTTTGGTCGCGATCAACAAAATGGACTTGATCGACTACAGCGAAGAAAAGTTCAACGAGATCTGTGACCAGTATCGTTCGTTTGCCGTCCGGCTGGACCTGCCCGACTTGCACTTCATTCCGATCAGTGCGCTCAACGGCGACAACGTGGTCGATCGCAGCGAAAGCATGCCGTGGTATGACGGCAGCACGCTGATGAATTTCCTGGAGACCGTTTACATCGGTAGCGACCGAAACATGCAGGATTTTCGGATGCCGGTTCAGTACGTCAATCGACCCAACCTGGATTTCCGCGGATTCTGTGGCACGATCGCATCGGGAATTGTGCGTCCGGGCGAAGAGATCATGGTGTTGCCAAGTCGTCAAAAATCCAAGGTCAAGGAGATCGTGACGTTCGACGGCAATCTGGACGAAGCGTACACGCCGTTGTCGGTGACGCTGACGATGGAAGACGAAATCGACGCCAGTCGCGGCGACATGATTGTCCGTACGGGGAACGTACCCAAAAGTCGCGATCACATCGATGCAATGTTGGTCTGGATGAACGACGAAAAGATGGTGCCCGGCAAGACCTATCTATTCAAACACACGACCCAAACGGTTCCCGGCACGATTCAGTCGCTCCGCTACCGTGTCGATGTCAACACGCTGCATCGGGCCGACGCCGAACAGCTGGAGTTGAACGAGATCGGCCGCTGCGCGATTTCGCTGAGCGAGCCGATCGCCTTTGACGACTATCGCCGCAACCGAGCCACCGGCGCGTTCATCATCAT
>JABDKS010000768.1 GCA_013002105.1 Pirellulaceae bacterium
ACGCCCGACGACAAAATCGGTGGAAAGGCAGTCACGGGTGCGTCGCGGAATGTCAGCGGAAATCCAATGGCCGCTTGGAAATCGCCGAAGCGAAAATCGCAGGCGGGCACGCAAGACTTGCGGCACGATTTCATCCACGAGAACGACGTCGTGCTCGGTCGCTTGATCGATTATCTGCAGCAGACGGATGACCCAAGACGTCCTGGGCATCCGCTGATCGACAACACAATCGTGATCTTTACCAGCGATAACGGGGCTGAAAGAAACGCGGATTATGCGACAGGACCGTTTCGTAGTGCCAAGGGATCGGTTTACGAAGGTGGCCATCGTGTTCCCTTTATCGTCGCTTGGCCACAGGGAGACGTCGGAGATGGTGACGCATCGACCACAGGAGAAACCAATGACACGCTGATTGCGTTGCAAGACTTGTACGCGACATTGAGCGAGGCGGTCAATGTCGCGCTGCCTGACCTGCGCGATCGTGAAAAAGGGGGCGAAGACAGCACGAGCGTTTTGGCAGCGTGGCGGGGAGACTCGATCGCACGCGGTCCGATTTTTCACAACGACCATAATGAAGCAGAGGATCACGCTGCAGTCGCGCTGCGAAGCGATCATCCGACTGATGAGCATGGCCGCAAGTATCCCGGCAAATGGAAGCTCTTTTTCGATGCACAGTTATTGCGTTTTGGCGTTGCCCAGCCCACCGAACTTTATGATCTGGTCACCGACCCACTGGAACAGGAAGATCGGATGGGTGAATCGGAGTTGCGGAGTTTGGTCACGACGATGACTCGACAAGCTTTGTTGCATCGCAATAGTGGCGGTCATCGTTACGTCGCGATCGCGCCGGCGGATCGTTTGACATTGCTGTGGACGCCAGGCACCACCAAGCCGGTTGACGACCAACATCGGTTCGTCGATCTGCGAGAACAGACTCTGTCGGCCGCATCAATGGATGCCAGGTTGATCGTCGCTGCCAACCAGGGTTCGTTGAACGTGCGACTGACTGCGATGCGAGGTAAAGACATCATCGAGGGACAAGAGTTCCATCTGAACGAACGCGGCTTGGGTGTCGGTGGTGGCGAATTTGGACAGGTTGACGGTGGGGAAGCGATTGTGCTCCGGTTTGACCAGGACGTATTGGTTGAATCGGTCGCGATCATTGCCGGCCACGGACACGTCGGCGGTTTTTACCGGGTCGCACAATCGGCTCCGCTGGCGATTTACTGTGTCGATGACGATATCGACGCGCAAGACCAATCCGGACTGATCAGTGACATTGGCGTGTTAAGGGCGGGGCAACCGCTGCGTTTGGACAGCAGTCCACATTACGGCGTGGAAGCAAGCGGCCGGTGGCGATTAGGATCAATCACGCTACGCGTTTTAGCCGACGACCAGTAGGCTCGTTACGCGTCTGCTGGGGTTCATATGCCGGGGCAACGGTACCGGCCACAGAATTGGCCTCGTAACAAGGTGAACTTCGCGCGGATTTCTCGCGTCCTGCAATCGGGATTGACGATTGCCTACTCCGGTTGCCATCCTTTCGGTGATCGATTCTCCGCATCCGTAACGCGGGGACGAGCCCCTGTCGCTTTTTTCTGAGCCATCTATGAGTACCCAGTCCGCTGGTAGCGTCCAAATTCAACTCCCCGACGGAACCCTAGCCCAGCATCCCGCCCACACCACATCGATGGACGTCGCTCGGGGGATCAGTGAAGGCCTGGCCCGCAGCGTGATCGCCGCCGAGGTGGCACATAAAATCGTGGATGCCGACCGTCCACTCGGTGAGTTGGTCGAAGGCGACAAGCCGCTGGAATTGAAACTGCTGACCAGTCGCGATCCGGATGCGCTGGACGTACTACGCCATTCGGCTGCACACGTGATGGCGCGGGCCGTGATGCGGCTGTACAAAGGCGTGTCTTTGGCGTTTGGTCCGACCACCGAAGGGGGCTTCTATTACGACTTTGATATTCCCGAGCCGATCAGCGAAGAGGATTTTCCCAAGATCGAAGCGGAAATTAAGAAGATCATCAAGGACAAAGAACCGTTCGAACGGTTCGTGCTGGACCGTGATGAAGCGCGGAAGTTGTGCGACGACTTGGATCAGGATTTAAAAGTCGAGCACATTGACACCGGATTGTCGGACCAATCCACCGTTAGTTTTTACCGCCAGGGCGAGTTCGTCGACTTGTGTCGGGGGCCCCATATCCCCAATGCCGGCAAGATCAAAGCGATCAAGTTGATGAGCGTGGCCGGTTCGCATTGGAAAGGCAACGTATCGGGTCGACCCTTGCAACGTTTGTATGGCACTGCGTTCTTTGACAAAAAGGAATTGAAGGCATATTTGGAGCAGATCGAAGAAGCCAAGCGACGTGACCATCGTGTGCTGGGTAAACAACACGGTCTGTTCGCGATCAATCCGGAGGTCGGTTCGGGGTTGTGTTTGTGGTTGCCAAAAGGAGCACGCGTTCGTGTGACTCTGGAAGACTTTTTGCGAAAAGAACTTCTGTCACGCGGCTACGATCCGGTTTTCAGCCCGCACATCGGTCGTGTGGAGTTGTACGAAACCAGCGGGCACTTTCCCTATTATCGCGATAGTCAGTTTCCACCGCTGTTTGGCAGTGAAGTGGGGGCATTGTTGGACGCCTGGAGTACACGGCTGGAGACCGGCGACATCGACAAGGCGGGTGAAGAAAAACTGATGGCGGCGGTGGAAGTTTTGGGTGTCGAGTTGCCCGATTACAAACCGTCTGCATCGGCCGAAGACAAACGCCGTGTGTTACACGATTGGCAAAAGGTCAACGAGCGGTATTTGCTAAAGCCTATGAATTGCCCGCATCACTGCCATATCTTTAAGGCCCAGCAACGCTCTTATCGGCAGTTGCCATTGCGTCTGTTCGAATTCGGGACGGTTTATCGACACGAACAAACGGGCGAACTCAATGGGCTGCTGCGCGTGCGCGGTTTGACTCAGGATGATGCGCACATTTTCTGTACCGCGGACCAGGTCGAAGAAGAATTCCGTGCGACCATTAATCTGACCAAGTTCGTTTTGCAAAGCGTCGGATTGGATGACTATCGTGTGCAGCTTTCGCTGCGAGATCCCGACAGCAGCAAGTACGTTGGCAGTGAAGAGAATTGGGACAATGCTGAGGGCGCACTACGAGGTGTGCTGGAAGGTTCCGGATTGGAGTTCAATGAGGAACCCGGGGAAGCTGCGTTTTATGGCCCCAAGGCGGACTTTATGGTCCGTGATTGCATCGGCCGATCATGGCAATTGGGGACCGTCCAGCTGGATTACAACCTGCCCGAACGATTCAAGCTGGAATACAACGGGAGCGACAATCAGGCTCACCGGCCCGTGATGATTCACCGCGCTCCGTTCGGTTCGCTTGAGCGATTCACTGGGATGTTGATCGAACATTTTGCGGGTGCATTCCCGATGTGGCTTTCACCCGAACAAGTCCGCGTGCTACCACTAAGCGACAAGTCGATCGAATACGCGGTGCAGGTCGCCAAGCAATTGGACGCCGAAGGCCTGAAGGTGACCGTGGATTCATCCGGCGGCAAGGTGCAGGCCAAAATACGCAACGCGCAGTTGGATTTGGTTAATTACATGGCGGTCGTCGGCCCCAAAGAAGCCGAGGCGGGGCACGTTGCGTTGCGAGATCGAATCGACGGCGATCTGGGTTCGATGCCGGTTGCCGAAGCCGCGGCGAAGCTGAACAAGGAGATCGCCGATCGAACCGTTCGACAGGTCTACCAAGGTTCAGGGGCCGCGGCCGCTGCCGTCGAGGGTGACGCGAAAGGTAATGAGTATTGAGCTAACGACAGGCACTGCCGTGGTTCCAGCGACTCGTCACGCAATGGAAACAGGGTGCGGCTCACGGCAGGTTAGAATCCAGCCGCATCGAACCTGTCCAGTGGACAGGTGAATGTTGTAGCTATCAATGC
>JABDKS010000859.1 GCA_013002105.1 Pirellulaceae bacterium
ATATTTCGCCGGCCTGACGATTCGCGAATCATCCGACGTGATGGGCGTTTCGACCGCAACTGCGGAGCGCTACTGGAAATTTGCCCGCGCGTGGCTGCATTCACAGCTCCATTGCAGCGATGAAGCGATCCGTCGGCAAAATGATAAAAAAACTTGATGGGATGACTGCGTGATTATCGCACTGTTGATATCGACGCAGCTGATATCGACGCAGCCAGTGATATCGATGGACATTACCAAGCGCACAGCATACGAGCCGACCAGAGTCGTTTATGCCCAAAGACCCACCCAAGTTAGATGAACTATTCGAAGCGGCAGTCGAGATCGAGTCGGCAGAGCAGCGCGACGCTTTTCTGGACCAATCCTGTGGTTCCAACGTCGAATTGCGACAACAACTGCAGCAATTGTTGAGATCCGATCAGCAGGCGGGCAGTTTCCTGGAAAAGCCGCCGGCTGAGTTGGACGTCACGATTTTGTCAGAAGCCGCCGGCGACAATTTGGACCTGTCCGTCAATGACACGTCGCTGAATGTCGCACGAACACCGATTGCTCAGAGTGACCAAGCCATTGTGATTGGCAAAGGCAACCACAGCGTTTTGAGATCCATCGGGAATTCTCTGGATGAAGTTCCGCATATCGCGCTACGCGATTCGACTGCCGAGGGTGATGACCCCATCGCAAAGCCTACATCGCCTGAGATTCCCATCCATCAGCCAGATAGTCGCTATCAGTTGCTGGGCGAGATCGCACGCGGCGGGATGGGCGTCATCATCAAAGGCCGGGACACGGATCTGGGCCGCGATTTGGCAATCAAGGTTCTGCTTGATTCGCAGAAGGACAAACCCGAGGTGGTTCGACGCTTCATCGAAGAAGCCCAGATCGGTGGTCAATTGCAACATCCGGGAATCGTGCCGGTCTACGAATTGGGCCAATTCGCCGACCAACGCCCTTTCTTCACCATGAAATTGGTCAAAGGCGAGACGCTGGCAAAATTGCTTGCAGATCGCGGACATCCCGAATCTGATCGTGGCCGGTTCATCGGCATCTTTGAACAGGTTTGTCAAACGATGGCCTACGCACATTCACGAGGTGTGATCCATCGTGACTTAAAGCCCGCCAACATCATGGTCGGAGCGTTCGGCGAAGTTCAGGTAATGGATTGGGGGCTGGCAAAGGTCTTCTCCGACGGAGGCGTCGCAGACGAGAAAAAAGCTCGTGACAAGCAGCAGGGGCTGAGTGTGATTCAAACCCTACGCAGTGAGATCTCTGGCGCCGGCTCGGTTGGATCACAGACGCAAATGGGCAGCGTGATGGGCACACCGGCCTACATGTCGCCCGAACAGGCACTCGGTGAAATCGATCATTTGGATGAACGCGCCGACGTATTCGGGCTCGGAGCGATCTTGTGCGAAATACTCACAGGCAAGCCGCCCTATGTCGCCGACGATGGTACCGCAGTATTTCGCCGCGCCAGCCGTGGCAAATTAGACGACGCTTTTGATCGCCTGGGTGCGTCGGGTGCAGACGCCCACCTGATCAAGCTGACCAAGCACTGTTTGGAACTGGAACCCTCTGACCGACCGCGGGATGCCAGCGAACTTGCCCGACGGATCAGCGGTCATTTGGAATCGGTCGAAACCAAACTGCGTGAAACCGAAAAACAACGTGCGGTCCAGGCAGCTCGTGTCGAAGAAGAGCGAAAACGACGGCACGTTCAGCTGGCGTTGGTCGCCTCGATACTGTTGATGTTTGGGCTGGGAAGCATCGGTTGGATGTATCTGGAAAAACGTGCCGACCAGCAACAGCAGGAATTAGTTGCACAAAAACTCGATGAGCTAAATGATGCCGAAGCCACTCGTCTGGTCGAAGGCTTGCTGGTTGCCGATTCATTGCAGGTCGATACGCTAATCCAAAGCCTGGCCGAGTATCGACAGTGGGCACGTGATGATTTGAGCATTGCGTTTGCTGCGTCGGCTGATGATTCGAATGCAAAACTGCATGCAGCGCTGGC
This sequence comes from Pirellulaceae bacterium, assembly GCA_013002105.1. The sequence goes on from JABDKS010000859.1 coordinate 2,012, forward strand.
AATTCTCAGCGACGATGATTCGGTCCTGCCGTATCTGAAAGACCGTCTGCTTTGGGCAACTCCGATCCAGTTCGAGTCGATTCGCGACATCATGCGACAGCACAAGGATCAATTGACACCCGAGTACTGGAAAGTCGCGCTGAACACCAGCCTGGATGCCAAACGCCGATTTCAAGCCGCTTGCGTCGTGGCGAGCTATGACTCAGAAAGTGAGCACTGGCGTGACCCGCAATTCGTTGATTTTGTGGCGGGTCATTTGGTGCGTGTCCTGCCATCAGAACTGCTGCCCTGGCGAAACGCCTTGCGACCTGTCAAATCACATTTGATTGAACCGCTAGCAGAAATTTACCGGGACGACAGCATGGATACGCTTGCGAGTGGATTTGCAACCGATGCCCTGAGCGACTATCTCCATGACGATGCGGAGGGGTTGTTCGATCTGTTGGTCGATGCCAATCAAAAACAATTTGAATTGATCTATCAAAAGCTGACTGCTCATCGGCAGCAAGCTGTCACTCTGGGTCACATTGAACTTTCCAAGACGCCAGCAGCCAGTGACAGCGATGCGGAAAAAGAAGTCCTGGCAGTGCGTCACGCGAATGCCGCAATCATGCTGATGCGAATGGACGATGCTGAGAGTGTTTGGACATTGCTGAAACATCGTTCCGATCCACGAATTCGTAGCTACATCATCCATTGGCTCAGCCCACGCGGCGGTCGCCCAACCGTCATCATCGATCGCTACGAACTAGAAACCGATGTCAGTATCAAGCGGGCTCTGCTGTTGTGCCTTGGTGAATTTGACGACTCTGTTTTACAATCGCAACAGCCAAAGATGATTCAAACGCTCTTGACCGTGTACCGGAATGACCCCGATGCCGGGCTGCGTGCTTCAGCGCAATGGCTGCTGCGGCAATGGAACCAAACACAAGCAATGGCTGTCATCGACGATGACTTGCGTCAGAATGCGACGTCGGTCCGCGCTGGTGACCCGACGAAAGCGAATTGGTATGTCAATTCCCAAGGCCAAGCGTTTGTGATTCTGGACGCTGAACATTTCCAGATGGGTTCGCCAGTTTCTCAACCCGGTCGATCGCAAAATGAAACTCTGCACCAACGTCTGCTCGGCAGGCAGTTTGCGATCTCCTCCACCGAGGTAACTAAGGCTCAGTGGCGTCAGTTCTCCAAAGAACAACCCGATGGTTTTTGGGGAGCCGATCAGCCGCAAATGAAACCTTACATGCACACGGAGGATTCTCCGATGCTGGGGATGACATGGTTCGAAGCGGCCCAATATTGCGATTGGCTAAGTGATCAGGAGGGAATCCCCCGTGATCAGTGGTGCTATGTTCCCGATGAGCAAGGAAACTATGGACCTGGAATGCGAGTCAATCCAGATTTTTTGAATCGAACTGGCTATCGTTTGCCAACCGAAGATGAATGGGAGTTTGCGTGCCGCGCAGGATCGCATACCAGTCGCCACTTCGGTGTCGCAGAGACATTGCTGCCGAAATACGATTGGTACTCGGTCAATGGCCAAGGACACAGCTGGCCAGTGGCCCTGTTAAAACCAAACGACTTTGGATTGTTCGATATGCATGGCAACGCTTACGAATGGTGTTTCGATCTGTTCGACGACTACGCGGTCGGACCCGACAAAACGGCTATCGATGCACCCTCGACAGATGCCGTATCGGATACGCAAAGCCGCGTACTCCGCAGTGCCGCGTTCGACGCGCGGTCATCGGGACTCCGATCGGCCAGTCGCGCTCCTTATCGACCCTCCAGTCGGAGCAGCACCACCGGTTTCCGTCCCGTCCGAACTTACGACCTGACTCACTAACCGTGCAGATAGACGATGCTAATCGCATGATGTAATGTTCAAACGGTCGGATTGGACAGTTCCTCGCTTCGTTGAACACGACTATCGGTCAACGCAAGCCAGCCCTCTGCGATGGTGACAAAATTGCCGCTCTCGCATTCATGTTTTCGACTTGCGTTTGCATTACTTTCACGCCGAACTTTCACGGGGCCACTGCCTCGTCGCCTCCAAAACTTTCAAGGAAAACGAATGATGATTCGAACCGCCACGGTGATTGCCGCCCTGTTTCTTGTCGCTGGTCCGATCACAGCCGCCGATTTCAAAGTGGGCGATTGGGTGCTTGCCCATTGGGAGCAGGGCGACGGTTACTTCGTCGGCACGATTGTCGAAGACAAACAGTCGGTTTTTCTAGTTCTCTTTGAAGACGGCGATACTGCGGAAGTCAAAAAAACGAAAGTCAAGGAAAACGACATTCAAGCGGGTTCGAAAGTCGTCGCACGCTGGAAAGACGGGCAATACTATCGCGCCAAAGTCGACAAGATCGTCGGCCGGGCACTCTTCATCCATTACGACGACGGAACAAAAGACTGGGCACCTTGGTCGTGGATCGCACTCAAAGACTAAACGCAACGACGAAGCTTGAATTGGGCGTTACTTACAGATCGGCAAGTCAATTTGCCGCTAGACCAACTGCCATTTTCCAATTTCGCCGTCAAGTAGATCGACAAAATACAGTGACCCGTCGGGACCCTGTCGCATAGCCACCACGTATTGGGCGCCGGTGGCAAACACATCCACATTCGTCACGACGCCGTTGGCATCGATCGACGCGTTGCGAACGATTCCCTGACCCAGATCGTTAAAGAACACATCTCCTTCGTACTGTTGACCCAAGTCGCCGCCTCGAATCACATCCCCGAGCACAATTGCATTGATGCCATCGGTTGCGTGATTGAGTGCCACCGAGCCAGCTGTCACCTCGGCTCCGCTCGCATAAAACACCTGCGCCTCAGACAGATTCGCGTAACCGCCAGCGGTTTGGATGCTCACACCTTGGCCACCTTCGTAGTAGGGCCAGCCAAAATTGGTTCCCGGTCCGCCGGTATTGACCTCTTCCCACGTCGTCCAGCCGACGTCGCCGACATACAACTGCCCCGTGGCCTGATCGACCGAGATTCGGAACGGGTTTCGCAATCCGAGCTGATACACCTTGGAGCGGTTGGAATCTGGGTCGCCGTCGTAGAACGGGTTGTCAGACAGGCCCTGACCCGTGATCGGATCGATCCGTAGTACTTTTCCGGACAAGCTATCGATGTCTTGCACGCGAACAGCGCGTGGATCGACGTCGTTGTAACTGGCGCCGTCACCGATGGAGACAAACAAGTTGCCGTCAACACCGAATGCAAGCGAAGCAACGGTGTGAGTGGTGCTGTCGCTATTGATGAAGTCCTGTATGTAGGTGCCGTCCGGGTTCACACCCGCCGGGGGCTCTGCCAAGTTGAACACACTGTTGGTGAAGCCGTTGAAGTTTTCCCAAGTGCTGTTGGTTCCCAACAAGATCGTTTCGCTACCGGCAACAACGGTTGTGTAGTCGGTCGCGGCACTCAACTCGACTCGCATC
>JABDKS010000818.1 GCA_013002105.1 Pirellulaceae bacterium
CGACTCCCACGAGCAAAATGAACGGCCCGAGACGCATCCCGCAGCGAGCCCCCTGACGGACAACGCAGACGCGACCGACGGCGCAGAAACGAATAACGGCGCACAAAAACCGTCCGCCGACGCCGCTGACACGGTCGCGGGAGATCTCGATCCGATGTCCACCGGCACACTGGTCTCGCGTTCGCTGTTCGGCGGACTGCTGATGGGACTGGCAAACTTGGTGCCGGGGATCAGCGGAGGAACCATGTTATTGGCCGCTGGAATCTACCCACGATTCATCGACGCGGTCGCCGATGTGACTCGATTGCGTTTTCGATACCAGACTTTACTTGTCTTAGCCTGCGTGGTGGGTGCCGCGGCGGTGGGCATTTTGTTGCTGGCCGGCACGTTAAAAGACTTGGTGGTCGATCATCGATGGATCATGTACAGCCTGTTCATCGGATTGACCCTCGGAGGCCTACCGGTCGTGTGGAAATTGGCTCGACCAGCGTCCAAAGGTCTAGTGGTAGCTGCAATCGTCGCGTTTTTGGCAATGGTGGCTCTCGCCGTGCTCCAAGCGACAGGTGTGACAGGTAACAACGAATCCAACGCCGCGATGTTGTTTCTTGCTGGCTTGGCCGGTGCCAGCGCCATGATCTTGCCGGGTGTATCGGGTGGCTACCTCTTGCTGTTACTTGGTCAGTATGTCCCGATTCTCTCGGGTATCGACGAATTCAAGACCGCGTTGAAGGCGCGTGATCTGCAGGCGTTGATCGAGCCAATGTTTTCGGTCGTGATTCCCGTCGGCTTGGGCGTTGTCGTGGGCGTGATCGTCGTTGGCAATCTGCTGCAGTGGCTGCTTCGGCACCAAAGACAGTCGACGTTAGGAGCTCTGATGGGATTACTGCTCGGATCCACTGTTGGACTATGGCCCTTTCAAAATCCGGTACCACCGCTGGTCGGCGACGTGATCAAAGGCCAGAGGGTTACCGTCGAAACCATTTCCGAGATCGACCGCGACGACTGGCCCACCAACTATTTCCGGCCCACGGTTACAACCATGGGAGTCTCGCTCGCACTGATCGCGCTCGGGTTTTCGATCACGATGGGAATTGCTCGCATTGGCGCGGACGAACCGCCATCTGCCTAACGTCAGCGACGCGATACTTTGCCGGCCCACCGCTAGCATTAGCTGAACAATCCCTACAACGCTGCCATCTAGAAAATGTTCAGCAAACCGTATCACTTCAACCGATTGCAATAGTGAGACCATCGACACGATTCAACCGGCCTGCCAGCGTACAGCTTCCAAAGCGAGGCTCTCGCTTTTGCCTGGTGTCAACCAATAGCGACAGGCTCCTTTACGACGTGGAATGTGATTCGTGATCAGCGTCATCTTACTGGCCATCGTCCAAGGGATCGCCGAATTCCTTCCGATCAGTTCGTCCGGTCACCTCGTGATCTTGGGTGCCGTGCTCGATCAGATTCAGTCGGTCAATGGACAAGTCGTGATCAAGAGCGATGAACCGACGCTCGAGATCATCTTGCACGCCGGCACGTTGGGATCGATCTTGGTGATCTACTGGCGACGCATTCTTGACTTGTTAACGAGCGACCGTCGGGTGATCCCGCTATTGATCGTCGGTACGGTTCCCGCAGCCGTCATCGGCCTGACGATCAAACGTGCGTTCCCGCAAATCATGCACAATCCGCAATTGGCTGGGATGATGCTGCTGGCAACCGGAGCCATGTTGATCGTGTTGGGTCGATTGAAACCGCGGCAGAATCATTACCAATCGATGTCGCTCTGGGGCGCATTGCTTGTCGGTTGTTTTCAAGCCGTCGCTGTTCTGCCCGGGATCAGTCGCAGTGGATCGACCATTTTGGGAGGTCGGTTGCTGGGCTTGGACAAGGAAGATTCGGTGACGTTCTCCTTCTTGCTTGCGATCCCGGCAATTCTCGGTGCTACCGTGCTGGCGTTGAACGACCTCGCCAATCAAATCCAATCAGGCATCCCGTTAAAAAACAGTCCCTTGGAACTGTGCGTGGGAGCCGTCTTGGCATTCGTAGTCGGTCTTTTTGCGCTGAAATGGCTCATCGGCTGGAGCCGTCAGGACCGGCTGCATTTATTCGCGTGGTGGTGTATTCCCGCGGGAATCGCGGTAATCGCCTACTTTGGACCTTATCCGTTGGGTTAAGTCCCGCTAGCCACCTTTGGGGAAAGTCACCCCTAACCAACAAACATTCATTGTGGACGCACGTTTAGTATGTGTTACAATCGCTATCAACCTGAGGACACCCAAATGACGGCTCGTCGACGAAAAGTGCGCGTCGACAACCTTGGACGTACAACCATGACGTATCACTGCCACCGTGCAGGCAAGAATCTTTGAAAGGGACACGATGGCCTCCACCCGACTTACTGAACGGCAGCAACACGTTTATGACATGATTCGGGAATTGATTGTGACGCGGGGTTACGGTCCAACCGTTCGTGAAATTGGTGAACACTTTGGAATCAAAAGTCCAAACGGGGTGATGTGTCACTTGCGTGCGCTCGAACGCAAAGGATTGATTCGCAGAAGTCCCAATAAGTCGCGCGCAATCGAGTTGACTCATGCGGCAGATCGTAATGGTCACAGCTTGCCGCTGGCGGGAATGGTTGCCGCCGGACCGACATCATTGGTGTTCGGTCAAAATGATCGAGTTGATTTCTCGGAGATGTTCTTCCAAGACGATCGATTCATCTTGCGCGTCTCGGGTGATTCGATGATTGACGCGCACATTACCGATGGTGACTACGTCATCATTCAAAAACAGACGACTGCCGAGCCGGGCCAAATGGTTGTCGCACAAACGCCAACCGGCGAGACACTCAAGTACTGGTATCCCGAAGGCGATCGGATCCGCTTGCAACCGGCCAACGCAAACATGGATCCCATCTTCGTATCCGAAGCCACCGTGATCGGAATCGCCGTTGGCGTGGTTCGGTCAGGTATGTAGCTCGAACGCACGCTGTATTTTCACCCCATTCGGCAGTGGCATTGCGTACAGATCATTTGATCCAATGACGAAACCCGTGTCCTTGATCTATTTCTCGATCTGACGCATCGTGTCGTGGCAGACCTTGCCGAGACGGATGCTAGATTTAAGAAGCCCCACGAGTATTTACAGCGATTCGATCACAAGCCAGTGCAACACTGATTGGATCGACCCAAGAACCTAGCTCGCCTGCTTTCGTTCTTCTGCGGCGTTCAGCTTGTTGTAAAGCGTCTTCAAGCTGACTCCCAATTCTTCGGCGGCAGCTTTTTTATCGCCATCATGACGGGCAACCGATCGCTCAATGGCCAGCAGTTCCAATTCTCGCAGGCTCATTGGACCGTTGTCTTGAACCTCCTTGCGCAATTTCCGCTGACTGAAGTGCCGCGGAAGATGCTCAACGTCCACCGGCAACGAATCACACAGAATCGCCGCGTGTTCAACCACATTGGCGAGTTCGCGAACGTTGCCTGGCCATTTGTGTGATTTCAATTCTGCGATCGCAGCGGGTGTAAAGAGCTGATCGTCGCTACCGTCGGTGCGATGTCGTCGCAACAGATGAATCGCGAGCGGCATGATGTCGTCGGTGCGCTCACGCAGTGCTGGAACGAGGATCTCGAAGGTGTTGATGCGAAACATCAAATCCTCGCGAAACTCCCCATTCTGGACCATTTGCTCCAAGTCACGGTGCGTCGCACAGATAATACGAACGTTGACATTGACGGTCTGATTGTCACCCAGACGGCGGATATCGCCCGTCTCCAACACACGCAACAACTTGGCCTGCATCGCGGTGGGCAGTTCGCCAATCTCATCCAGAAAGATGGTGCCGCCGTCAGCCACTTCGAACAAGCCGACCCGCGCGGCGTCGGCTCCGGTGAATGCGCCTTTGCAATGGCCGAACAGTTCACTCTCGATCAAATTCTCCGGCAGTGCACCGCAATTGATGGCGACCAGCGGTTGATCGGCGCGTAAACTTTGTTCGTGTACGGCACGAGCGACCAGTTCCTTGCCGCAGCCCGTTTCGCCGCGTATCAGAACCGTGCTTTCGGTTGGTCCGACTTTGTCAATCAAGCTGCGCACGCTATCCATTGCCGACGCCGTGCCCACCAGTTTCGATTCGCCCTGCACCTGTCGCAGTCGATGTTGCAGCGCGGCGAGCTGCCGTTTGCTGGTGCGGCGTTGCGCGATTCGCCCCAGCAGCTCTGCGATTTGCGCCAGCGGACAGGGCTTGGTGATGTATTCAAATGCCTGATGCCGTAGCGCCGCAATCGCTGTGTCCTGACTGGGCTTGCCCGTCATCACAACGGCTTCGATCTCGGGACGAAGTTCGCGAGCCCGACCGATCACTTCGATTCCCGTCATTCCAGGCATATCGATATCAACGATCAGGCAATCGAATGATTCTTTCTCCAGCGCAGCTATCGCAGTCATGCCGTCGGGGCAGACAACGACCGAATGGCCCATCCGCTCCAAATTGCGTTTCATCAACTGCTGGAGATTCTGCTCGTCATCGGCAAACAAGATGTGCATCGACGATTTTTCAGGCAACTTGCTGCGTGTCATAGGGGGATCCGAGAGCGGGTTGATGGTTGTCGGGTGTGTCGTCCACTGCTGCGTGGACAGGCAATCGCAGTTCCAATCGCGAACCCTTGCCTTCGCCGTCACTGCTGGCGGTCAGCGAACCATGATGTTGTGACACGATTCGATAAGTGATGCTGAGCCCCAAACCTGTACCGGTGCCATCGCGACGACGGGTAAAGAAGGGCTGAAATAGATGATCCAATACTTCTTGGCTCATCCCGCACCCGTTATCGACAACGCCAACGTAGGCGGAATTGCCTTGATCGCGAACGTAGACATCGACGGCGCCGTCGCTGTCAACGCTTTCCAACGCATTGGTGATCAGGTTCAGGACGACTTGTTGAATTTCATGCGAGTTGACATGCGCCAGCACTTCGCCATCGCAGTGGACTCGCAGTGTTTTGCAGCGATACTTGCCAAGTTTACCTACCAACGACACGACGTTTTCAACCAGTTCGCACAGGTTGACGGACGACCTGCTGACGTCTCCCAGGCGGCTAAAATCAAGCAAACGTTCGGTAATACCTTTGCAACGGTACGCTTCCTCTTGGATGCGGCGAAAATTCTCCTGCAGCACATCGCGGTAGTCGTCCGGCAAAACCGTAGGACTGCCAGCTACCAGCAAGTCTTCCAATTCAGCCTGCAGCGATTCCGCACTCCACGCAATACTCGCCAATGGATTGTTGATTTCATGCGCCACGCCCGCTGCTAAAAAACCAACACTGGCAAGCTGTTCATTCTGAATCACTTCGCGCGTTCGCTGCTTGACCTCGCGATCCAAGTTCGCATTGGTAATTTGTTGCTGGTTGTAGACGTCACGAAAGCGAGTGCTCATGCGATTCATCGCCTCGGCCAACTCGTTCAGTTCGTCCGACGTACCAAGGTCGATCCGGTGTCCATATTGGCCCGCCGCCACCAGCCGCGAACCATCCAACAGAAGCCCAAACGGCTTCGCGACCAGTGAAATAAATGAAAACCACAGCAGCGCTACCAGTAGTAACGCGAGCCCCATGCACAGCAGGCTGAACCAAATCCAAGCGTTGTATTGTCCTCGCACATCGGCGCTGAAAGTTTCCATTTCCGAAGAAATTAAATCGACATGTGCGTTCGTGCGACGTGCCAACGTGGTTAGCAATTCCGAAAAAGCCGAATTGCCTTCTTCGGTCATCATGTCGGCCGATCCCCAAAGTTTGTCGATCGGTTCCTTGGCGCGAGCAATCTCCGCCAAACTTTGTTGTTGTTGGGACTTGGCAACCAGAATCCGAACATCGTCTGACGATTCGTTGACCGCTTTGGAATACCGCTCGAGCGTCAAACCCATGTCAAAAAGGTTGTGTTGGATCGACGAATATTCGAGCTGAAGATCCGAATCGAGCAGGATCGTGGTTTCGATCATTCCAACTTGGCTGCGCAAGCGATTGATACGCGCGAAGCTGCGGCGAATCGATTCGGCGTGACGATGGAGCTGGTTCGCGTAGGGGATCTCGATCGCTTGCTGATGGACCGAGTCGGCCAAGCGGCGATAC
>JABDKS010000842.1 GCA_013002105.1 Pirellulaceae bacterium
GCGTATCGACGCTCCAGCGATGGACCACGCCGCCCCAGCCAGCCGAATAAAGTGTTTTGGAATCGGCTGAAAAGGTAACGGCCCACGGGTTCCAACTGTGATCTTTGGCCTTGGCGTGAACAACTCCGGTCGCCGCGTCGAGCAATAACAACTGTTGTTGCCGCTCCGATACGGCGAGCCACTTGCCGTCCGGACTGAATTTAATTGCCGACGTGTAGTTTTCGGTTGTCTCGTCTACGTCGACCTTCGTTTTCCAAACTCGTTCACCCGACGCTACGTCGTACAATCCAACCGAGGTATCACGCTGCGTGGCGGCAATCTGTTTTCCGTCGGGCGAAAAATCCATTCGCACAACGTTGGCGTCGCAAGCGATTGTGCGCAGTTCGTCACCGCTGGCCGCGTCGTGCAAAAAAATCGTTTTTCCTTCACCACTGGCGACGCGGGCGAGAACGCTGCCGTCGGGTGCGAAAATAGCGTAGTGAAACGATCCACCAAAGTTCAGTCGATCGCGATTGTGGTGGGCGACGGGTGGACCACTTGGTTCGTCCAACGTGTAGACGACGTCACCCGATGCATTGCAAACGAACAATCCCATGGCGTTACCCACCGCAAACAGTTTTCCATCGTTTGTGATATCGATCGATCGTTTGGTGCGGCCGTTCGCCGGGGGTGTGGGAACATCCAGTTTTGTGGACTTGCCGGTCCGAGCATCCCACGAGACCAGGCCCGATTCGGCGCCGAAAGTAACGAAACTTTTCGCATCCGCAGACAACGCAACGTCGCGGATGCCGTACCCCGAATTGAGACGTCCTCCGTACCGCTGTGAACTCGCACGCCACAACTCTCGTCCGGTCATCGCGTCCCACGCCGTCAAATAGTCACCTATCGTGACAAGAACCTGCCCGTCGCCCGATAGGGCCATGTCCATCACGCTGCCGGGGGATCGAAACCGATTGGATCCCATGCGTATCAGAGCGCGCTCGGGCATCGGATCGCCAAGCGAATCAACACGTCGCGGCCGTTCTTGATCCTCTACCACCGGCCGCTGGGCAGGTACCTCATTGGCGATCCACAGGCAGACCAACGCCGCAACTGTCGCTGCGGTCCTGACTGCGATCGTTGATTGTTTCATTGCGTGTGTAAGACCAAGTGAGTCATAGATTTCGTCGATCACACCACCCTGTGGAATTCCCAACATAATCGATCGGCGAACGCTTGAGTCAGTTCACGACCCCGTGTGAATGTAACGGGCGACCCGCATAGGCGACTTGGACACCGCCGGCCAGCAAGATAGATTAAAACGTAATCAATGCTGTTGTTCGCGTTGGTTACCGACGCAGCGCGTGATCCTTTTTTGAGTCAAGTGAAGATGAAAAAGTTTAACATGATTCCAGACGACGACGAGCTCGCCTCGCTCGACCGCGATTTGCGTTTTCACGAGGTGACCAATGACTCACCGGCGGTGCTATCGTCCCAACAAATCGATCATTTCAACCGCAAGGGATATGTCGCGCCGTTGAGCGTGTTTGATGCAGCAGAGATTTCGGAAATTCGCCAGTACTTTGATCGGTTACTGGAACAGGTTACCGCCGCGGGCGGGAATAGTTATTCCATCAGCTCGGCGCATCTACAATATGGTCGCGTTTATGACCTGTTGAATGATTCCCGCATCATTGACTACGTCAGCGATCTACTTGGGGAGAATGTGATCGGCTGGGGCTCTCACTTTTTCTGCAAAATGCCGCATGACGGAAAATCGGTCGCCTGGCACCAAGATGCAAGTTATTGGCCACTCTCTCCATCCAAGGCAGTCACCGTTTGGTTGGCCATCGACGATGCCGATCCGGAAAACGCCTGCATGAAATTTATCGCCGGATCACACCATCATGGTCACATGACCTATCGTCCCAGCGGATCGCACGAAGACAACGTGTTGAATCAAACGATCGAAAACCCCGAGCAGTATGGGGATGTGGTCTACGATCCATTGAAAGCCGGTCAAGTGTCAATCCACAGTGACCTGTTGTTGCACGGAAGCGAAGCGAACCAGTCGGATCGACGCCGGTGCGCGTTGACGCTGCGCTACTGCAGTGCTGATGTCCATGCCGATTTGGGATGGAATGAAAAAGGAGTACACGTTCGCGGTAGCGATCCTAAAGGCCACTGGTCAAATTTGTCGAGACCGACGCAGGACTAACTGCGATCAATTTCCCAAAACTCGGTTCTGCGGATCCTGCTCTGTTGCAATCAATTTGCCATCGATCGTGAAGCGTTCGATCGGCCACGATTTCATGTCCGGCGGCGTCATCCCGAAATGTTTTTGAATCTCGTCTGATGCGATATCCAGTGCCCAAACTGGAAAGCGAAATCCATTGGCGGACCACTCGTCACGCTGAGCGTCGGTGACCACCAAACTGGGCGATTCGGCGAACGAGACAGTCGATTGCACGACGCTGCGTGAGTCTTTGCGTTGTAGCTGGTCGGAGTACACGTGGCGTCCTTGATTGACCAAGTACAACTGTGCCGCGTCCGACTGGTCTTTGAAAACGACGACCTGTTGACGAATCATTTCGACCCTTTCCGGCGGAGCGTCCGATGAAGTACCGACAATGACGAGCGCGTTGATCAGCTTGTCTCCTTCGATCGATTCGGCGCCGTGAAAGACCAATGGATCGCTGTTGGATATGGTGGTCCCCCAAAATGTCGACTTTGCTGCCGCCACCAAATCGCCAAAATGGACTTGCTGCAATGGTTCGACAGAATCCTTATCAGCCAAGTGATAACGCAGACGCAGCAAGACATATTTCGCGCGCATCACTGCGGGTTCCTGTTCCATGTCTGCCCAAGCCCGGTTAGCGTCAAGACTGAGGATGTCTTTGTGAATGACGTCGTCGAACGGACTGTCACTATATTGACGCACCAAGCGAGCCAGCGCGTTGGCTGGCTTGGGAAGCGGATCCGCTGGAACGTCTGTCGGCGTCGGCGCGGATAACCCGAGCGCATCGGGCGACACAGCGGCGACCTCGGCAATCGGTCTCGAACCGGCATCTGTGTTCACTTCCATTTGTGCAAATCCAGCCGGTGCTTGCAAAGCAGCCGACTCACCGGCGGACTGCTGATCCCCCGCGACGGGCAGATTCATAACAGGATCGCTCGTCACCGAATTCATTGGCGACGTCGGCGACTCGATTGCCTGAACAGGCGCAGGTCCAATCTCCATTTCCTCCGCCGCCGACGCAGCACCCAATTGATCCGCGGCAACAGCGGATGATTGATCAGTCGAGTTTGTGACTTCAGGCGATCGCGAAGGTACCGTTTGGGTTGTCGCCGGACCGATTTCGGACACCCGCTTTGCTTTGTGATTCTGGACGTAGAAAAATCCCCCTACCGCGAACAGCACCAACACGACGCTCCCGCCAACCATCCACCAAGCAAGCGCCGTACTACTGGTACGTTTTTTGACACGCCTTTTACTCGGACGATCAGATCCCTCCTCTGTCTCTTTGGAACCGGAATCAAACGAGAACGGCCCCGGTGGTGGTGTCGTTGGTGCAGTCGGATTTCCCGAATCAATATTCTCCAAGCCGACGACCGGTCCCGGATCGCTCGTGCACTTGGCAACCAGTTTCGCTCGCTTGGCTGGCTTGGCGACCAATTTCGCGGGTTTGGCTGGCGTAGCGACCGGCTTTGCAGGTTTGGGTACGAAGGTCGCTTTTGAAGTCGCTGTCGGGACTGGCGATGGTTTGTCCGGTTGGGCCGAGGGTGGCGACTGGCTGGTATCAGCGAGGCCCGGCGGTAC
>JABDKS010000846.1 GCA_013002105.1 Pirellulaceae bacterium
GCCAGGACCTGTCCTGGCACCCCGCAACCTCGCCAGGACAGGTCCTGGCCTACGAGTCTACGTGTCTACCTGTCTGGCCCGGCCTAAGCGTGTATTTGCCCGGTTTACTTCGGCTGCAAGTACCAGAGTGTGTTTGTTTTGCCGTCGAACTGTGTGATGCAGCCTGTGCCGACGCGGTGCAGGTGCGGCCACTTAGTCATCGTTGACGCTTTGAATTGTTGACCGTCCGGCGTGAACAGTAGACATCGGCTGGTCAGGATATGCTCGCCCAGCATTACGAATTCCTGCCAAGCGCTCGACGGATTCGACCAACAACTGTAATTACCGAGCTCGGTCAACTCCCCGGTCGCGCGATCGACGTGAGCCCATGGCGGTGTGGCGGATCGATGCAACAAAAAGCCACCGTCGATCCAATGGGGCGCGACGTGAGAACCAGAGATTTTCGTGTATTCATTGGACTCCGGCTTGAACCGCCAAAATCCGTTGCGATCACGTGGCAATGCGTTGTCTTGAATACTCAGCCACAAACAATCATTGGCTTCATCGGGAATCAGATATCGAATGAAAAAACTGCCGCGACCGTCGATCAAATTGCGTGGTTCGACCGACATCGATGACGCCAACAAAGTGAACCTTCGCGTCACAGGATCAAACGTCGCCAACGCGTCGGCATAAGCGATGTACAGCCGATCCTTGTACCACGCCATCTTGAACACGTCATTCGATGGAGCACCATCCGCCTCGGTCAATGTCTCAATCGAACCCTCTTTGATGATGGTAAACCCAGGCGTCTTGGTCGCCGCATAAACCGCATCGGGACCGATCGCCAACGGGACACCGCGAAACGATCGGGGGTAACCGGGAATCACAGGCCCCACCGCCGTCGATTTTCCGGTCTCCAGATCAATACGCTCGATGCTGAGACCGGGTGTACCCCGGAGACTCCAAGCCATCAGCACCCTACCCCCGCGTTGCCGAGCATCGTCGCGTCGGTCGACGTACATTGTCAGCATTTGAGCGTGTTTGGGATCGGGATCCGCCAAAGAGATGGGGCGGATGAAATATTCCTGCCACGGTCCGACGTCATTATCTAAGGAATACTTGGGCGGATCGGCTTGAATCAAACGCGATCGGACCAGTTGGTCTTTCACCTGTCGTCGTAGATTCGCCAGGGCCTCATGGTCATCGGAGGTTTGATCCTCCTCTGCCAGCCGATCCATCGTTTGACCAATGCGGGCTGCGACCGCCAGTTTTTCATTCGTTGGCGTCGCCGACAAAATGGACTGCAGATGGGCGGCATCCCGCACCAATTCACCCACGTCTTTTTGCGATTCCGCCCGGCTCAGAATGATCTCCAAGTACTTCTTACGCAGTGGTGTCCGGTTGACTCGCGTGAATGCCGATCGGCGGTACTTCATTTCAAAAACCGTTTGCGTATTTGCGTTCGCCGCGACCCAATCACGCATCAAGTCCAACAGTTTCAGTGCCGCAACGTCGCCATCGCCGCCGCGCGGTTGGCTGCGGCGCACTAAATCGGCAGCCACAATGGCAAGCTCTTGCTGACGGCTCAGATAATCGGACCACTGATTGCGTAAACTCGCCGCGTTCTTTAGCTGGTCATCTGATCGCATCATGTAATCAAGTCGCGTCAGTAATCGAATCGCCGACATCACAAATCGCTCGTACGATCGGTCGCTGACACTCTCGGGCAAACCGGCGTCCTTTCGCGCCTGAATGATTTGATCGATCCACTTTGGCAGCAGCACGAAGAGTTCTTGATCCGACGGTGCCAGAACAAATGCGATTTCCAATCTTTCCAACAGAATCGCGAACTTTCTGATCGGGTCGTCCGACACCTCGGCCAACCTTTTCTCGAACAATGTCAACGCCGCCACACGGTGTTGCTCTCGTAGACGATAATCTGCCTCGGTTCCCCGCTTGAGCGGTCGCATGGCATAAGCCCTGATCGCGGAGATCGCGTTTTGACCTTCCCGCAGCTTCGGTCGCAGCGTGCGTTGGTTGTAGTCGGCCAATAATCGATCGTAGCCCGACATTTCGGGCGGTCGCTTGCTGCGATTGGTATAGGTGTGTTTCCACAGTCGGTATTCTTGCAATGCCGTTTTCAAACGATCGATTGTCGGATCTAACGCGTACGCGACTTCGGCCATTTCGGCCGCATCATCGAATCGATAAGCACTGTGCAGCCATTGGCGACGTCGATCGAACACCTCCGCCTCGACGGACGGATCTAGCGGAGCACGAATTTCCGTTGGTCTATCCGAAAGCTCACTTGTAACCGCTTGGACGATTGCGTCACGTACCCGCCGAATGTCACTTGATCCTACCGACAGCCGAATCGTCTCACGTTGCCCACGACGCGGCGAGACCAAGCGGCAGGTCACTTCCATCGCATTGCCATCGGTCGCACGACGCAGGCCGGTCTCCAACAAACGCGCCGCGGACAAGATCTCCAACTCTTTTCCACTGACATTCTTTTCATCAATCAGTCGCATCAGATCGGTGCGTTCCAAGACCACAAACTCGGGCAACCGGTGCAACTGGAACTCAACCAGCTTGGTCAGCGACTGACAAAACGCCTCCAACTGCTCGCCCGGCTCTTCGCTCTTGATCGAAATCACGCCAATCAAACGCAGCCGATCCGGTGACAATGACAATGTGCCGCGGGCTTTCTCCAGCTGTTCGCTAACCGATGCCAGTTGCGACTCCAAATCCGTCGAAGGCAACACCGTATCAACCAACCGAACCGATGTCCGAGCATCAACCAAGCGGAGACGGCCATTTTTTGATAGGGGATTGGCACGAGCCGAAACACCGGGCAAAGGATTGTGTGAATTGTCAGCAGCACCTTTGCGATCATCGCCGCCAGCATCAATCAACACCAGTGCGTCCGCGCCGGTCAATTCAACAAATTGTGTCCGATGTTCAACATCGACGAGCCCACTGGCGTTCAGATCCAACTCCTGCAGAACGAGCTGAATTTGATCGCGTTCGACCAATTCGATGTTTTGCCATTTCGAGAGGTCGGCTGTCAGCAGATCCGCCAGCGGAATCGCACTCTCACTTGTCGCAATGATTGCCCAACGCGTCACCGCCGATGGTTGTGTTTCCGCAGCGGAACCGCCCTCCTGCGATCTGGCGGTGACAGCGAACCCGACCAGCATTAAACAGGCGGTGAGTCGTCGCCAAATGCGCAAATCCCGCCGGTGCAGATGACTGCGTTTGAATTGGTCTTGCTGAAACAACATGACACCGGAATTTTGATCGATTCGTTTCATTACCCCACAATCTTAGATCGAAACAGGTCTGCACACGGCGTGAAACCGACCGTTTGCGTGACTTGCCGCGGGTCTCGCTGTATCGTTGGACTGCGATCCGCTTAGATTCTTGGACAAAAAACCAGAACTTGAGCCCAACGAATCGATATTCATTGATCACGGCGAAAAATAGCGATCGCCGATTCGCCTTCGACCGCCGCGTAGACGTAATCACCGTAAGGACTGATCGCGATCCCAGCCGGCCCAAGTTTCTTGGCACCGAACGGCACGGTTTCGATAAAGGTCAATTTGCCTGTGTCGCTATCGCGGGCGAACCCGGCCAACGTCGATGACCTCGTGCCGGTGACGTACACATTTTTGCCATCAGGAGAAATCACTAACTCGTTGCCGCCCAGAAACTCGCCCATCTTCTCGCGGCCGCTGATCATCTCTTGCACGACTTGCAGATCTCCAGTGTCATCGAAAGTGAACACACCGACGGCACTATCGCCGCCGAATCTGCCCGAGGATGTGTAGACAAACTTGCCATCGGTGCTGATATCTGCCGCAAATACTCCCGAGAGCCCTAGAATATTTTTCTCCCCGTCTCGCAAAACCTGCTTAAGTGTGATCGCGCCGGAATCCGGATCGTAGCTCGCTCGTGTCAGCGCTCCGGCATCGGCGCCGCACAAATACATTTCATTCTTGGTGGGATGAAAAAGGATGCCACGCACGTTGGCCAGACAACTGTCCTGCCCAGAAAACGTTTCGACCCATTTCAACTTGCGGTCTTCGGTGACACGGAAGATCAACACGGCGCCATGATTTTTTCCACTTTGGGCATAGGGATCCGCACAGTAGACGAATTTACCGTTGGGAGAAAAAACCGCTTCGATCGGAAAGTTGGGCATGGGACTTTTGGCATCCCCACGATAAACGTCAATCTTGGTCAGCTTGCCCGTGATACGACTTCGCGAAAACAGCACGATTGTCTTGCCGGAAAAACAGGCCGCCACGGCAAGCGGGGCCGTTTCGGATAATCGAATCGAAACGGCGCCCTTCAGATCCTCATCGTCGGTGATCGTTTCGATCTCGGTTAGTTTGCCGTCTTCGGGGTCGATCGCGTACGCCGACACTGTATTGACTGCAAAAGCCGACGCGTACAAATACTGACCGTTCGGGTCGATCGAAACACTGGTCACGCTTTGCAGCAATTTGGACGTCACCTTATCGACAATCCGAATACTGCGACTCAGCTCGGTCAGAATTCGCTGCAGTCGAAGCTTGGCCTCGCCATCGGCCCGCTCAATTGCTTTGCGCATCGGCTCAACCGCCGCCTGGCCCATTCGCAACAATCGTTGTTCACTCGACCGCCGCTCCGCAAAACGCGTACTATCCAGCTTTTCAATCAGCACGGTAATCGTTTGCTGTAATTCGTCTGCTGGTTCGACCGGTGTCACGTCTTGCGCGTTCGCGACTGACATCACCACGCAAAGCAAGAACAGCACTACAAAACATTTCATTGTTTCTCTCCGTCAGAATCCAGGGTGTCCATCGG
>JABDKS010000862.1 GCA_013002105.1 Pirellulaceae bacterium
GATCTACACGCATGTCAGTGCGGCGAATCTGCGATCGGTTTACGAACGGGCCCATCCACGAGCCCGTTAGACGGGCGTTGGTCAAAACTTCCGCGTTACCGAGATTCGTTTTCGCGCTACGTCAATCTCCAAAACCTTGACCTTTACCACATCACCGACCGAAACAATTTCGGCGGGGTCTCGTACAAAGGTGTCGGCCAACTGCGAAATGTGGATCAAGCCGTCCTGGTGAACGCCGATGTCGATGAACGCACCAAAATGCGTCACATTGGTGATCACACCCTCTAACACCATTGCAGTCTTCAGATCTTCGATGCTGTTGACTCCCTCGGTAAATTGAACCGCACGAAATTCACTTCGTGGGTCACGGCCTGGCTTACCGAGTTCTTCGATGATATCGACGATCGTCGGAATCCCGAATTGATCGTCGACAAATTCTTGCGGTTGCAGCTTTCCGCTCAGCGTGGCATTGCCAACCAATGAACGAGTGTCGGCGCCCAGTTTCTTGGCCATACGGTTTACGACCGCGTAACATTCCGGATGCACCGCAGAATTATCCAACGGTTGTTCGCCGTCGCGGATTCGCAAAAAACCCGCCGATTGCTCGAACGCTTTTCGGCCCAACTTGGGTACCTTCGTCAGTTGCTGACGATTACGGAATCGGCCGTTGTGTTCTCGATACGACACAATGTTTTCGGCTAGCTTGGATCCGATACCAGCGACACGCGACAACAGGGGAACACTTGCCATGTTCAGATCCACGCCAACCTGATTCACACAAGATTCCACCACACGATCAAGACTTTTTCGCAATTGCGACTGATTGACGTCGTGTTGATATTGCCCGACACCGATCGATTTCGGGTCCGTCTTGACCAATTCTGCCAACGGATCCTGCAATCGGCGAGCGATGCTGATCGCTCCTCGGACGGTGATGTCCAAGTCGGGAAACTCCTGTCCGGCCAACTCACTAGCGGAATAGATCGATGCGCCCGATTCGCTGACCATGACCTTTGTAACCGCCAACTGATGGCTACGAATCAAATCGCCGACGAATGCGTCTGTCTCGCGTGAAGCGGTACCGTTGCCGATCGCGATCAATTCTACGTTGTGTTTTTGGATCAAGTCCAACAGAATGCGACTGGAGGATTCGGTGTCCGCTCGGGGCGGTGTTGGGTAGATCGTCGCGTTGGTCAAAAACTTTCCAGTCGGATCCACGACGGCGATTTTGCAACCTGTTCGAAATCCAGGATCGATGCCAATGGTGACTCGTGGTCCAGCGGGAGCGGCCATCAACAGCTCGTGCAGGTTTTTGCTAAAAACTGCGATCGCTTCTTGATCAGCATTCTCTTTCAACGTTTTCAAGACCGCCGACGTCGTTGCCGGTTTCAACAAACGCTCAAAACAATCTTCGACGGTCTTCAGCAATTCGCTGTAAAATTCAAATTGTCGATTGTGGACCCACTTGGATTGGAGTTCTCGGAGTACATAGGAATCGTCGAACTCTAGCCCGATTCGCAACAGTCCCTCGGATTCACCTCGCAACATGGCGAGCAGTCGATGCGACGGCACTTTGCTCACTCGTTCTTGATGATCCAAATACAGCTGGAACTTTGCCGCCGCCTCTTTCTTGCCACGTTTCACCTTCGACGTCACCCTACCGCTGGCGAGAGCGTGCTGGCTTAGCCAAGTTCGTGTCGATGCGTCTTCGGACCAAGTTTCTGCGACGATATCCAGCGCACCTTGGAGTGCCGATTGTGCGTCGGGAACATCTTTTTCCGAATCAACGTAAACAGCCAGCGTTTCGTTGCGACTTTGGTCAAGTTTCGATTGACTGATCAACAACTCTGCCAGCGGTTCCAATCCGCGTTCGCGAGCAATCGTGCCACGCGTTCTCCGTTTTGGCTTGAACGGCAAGTAAAGGGCCTCCAGGATCGTCAACTCCTCACAAGCCTCAATCTTCAATCGCAAAGCGTCGGTCAGCAGTCCTTGTTCTCGGATCGTATTGAGGACGGTGACTTTCCGTGCCGCTAGAGCGTTGCCGCGTTCCAACGAATCTTCGATCGACCTCAGCGCGACTTCGTCCAACCCACCGGTCGCCTCTTTTCGGTACCGGGCAATGAACGGAATGGTATTCCCGTCACCAAGCAACTCGATCGCTGCCAACACTTGCGCGACGGGCAATCCAAGATCGCCAGCAATCTTCCTTGCTGTATCTTGAACGTCTGGGAGATCATCTGTCTTTGCGGTCATCTCGTTTACAAATATCTGGCTGCGTGCGCGGTGGTTCGCCGATCAACAGCTCGCTAAGAGTATTGTTGCTGCGTCTGATGATAAATGTGACGCGCAGCACGTCCACTGATCGTGTTCTTTTCTAACAATTCGGCGGCGATCGACTCAACCGCCTTGGAATTGGCATCATCTGCCAGCAGATGCTCGGTTTTGTTCAACAATCGACGCTGCCATTTGTCGATTTGCCGCTGGCTGGCCGAACGACTTTCGAGCAGTCGCTGCACTGTTCGCAGATCCTCGCCAGCGCCGGCATGGCTGTAACTGCCTGTTAGTCGTGCTTCGGCAACCATGCCGGCCAACAGAACCAACACGTCTTCTTCCATTCGGTCTTTTGACCGATTGCCGCGGCCTTTCTGCATCTTGCAAACCCCCAACCGCGTGCCACCAAACTGCAATTGGCCCGGGACGATCGTCAGCTTTTCAACCGATCGGCCGAGCGATAATGCCATCACGGCATGCCCAGCCTCGTGAAAGGCGGTTGCGGCAAGCATTCGCATTTTCGCGTCATCTGATTCTTTCGTTCGCCGATCAGACGGCGATCTATCATCGTTCATTATCTGACGACATCCAAGTACAACGGTTTATCAACGATACCAGTCCTGCAGTCGCTCCGGCGACACTCCCAACGCATAGGCCACCTGGATTCGCCAGTTACGAAACGTTTGACGCAGCACGCCGCTTGTTTCCCACCGACGCGAACTGACTGTGACAGGGCCGTGCAATAACGTCGGCTTGGCAATTTCACGAAACCGTTTCGAAAAATCGACGTCTTCCATCAGCGGTACCTCGGCGAATCCGCCTTCTTGTTTATACGTCTGTCGCCGCACAAACATCGCTTGGTCGCCAAACGGAATTCGCCGCACAGTCACACGCAATGCATTGCCAAACTCCAGCATACGATAGACCCAACCGGGCGCATCAATACGTTGGCGAAAGGCTCCCCACACGATCGGTTCGCCCGCCTGATCCGCCTCGCAAATCTGCCGCAAACACGCTTCGCCAAGTCGGTTGTCCGCGTGCAAAAAAAGAACGATGTCTCCCTTGGCAAACGTCGCTCCGGCGTTGAGTTGAATTCCGCGTCCCGGCAGCGATCGAATCACCTTGGTTGCCCCCGACTCGGCGGCTCGACGCTCAGTCTCGTCGTTGCTGCCGCCGTCGGACACAATCACTTCCTGAGCTCCAGCAGCCAGTGCGCTTTGCACACACGATCCGATCGTTCCCGCTTCATTGAGTGTGGGGATGACAATCGAAACATCCTGCGGCTTCATAGAGTTTGAACTTCAAGCAGTCTTACGTAGGCAAACGGTCCGAGAACTAACAGTGGTACCCAGGCAGCGAAGGCGGGGCTCATTAAGTATCCGCTACTGCCCATCGTTCCCGATAGGGTCTTGAGCGCAAAAAAGAACAACACAGTCAAAATGGCGATCCCTATCATCACAAACAAGTTGCGTTGTCGTCGATTGACCACCAGTGGCAGCCCCAGCATGACCAAAACAAAATCCAGCGGCAGCCGAACAATTCGTTCGTGCAGCAATACGTGGACGCTCGCACTGCTGCGGACAGCCGGGTTTCGGACTCTCGCTGCCAACTCCATGACTGACGACAACCTTGTGGCTGACTGGTCCTTGGACAACAAGTCGGTTGTCACTGTCGTGGCGACAAAACACTCGCGTGGCGACAGCCAATCTTGATCGCGACTGGTCAGCAAAATTGCCCGTTCTGCTGTTCCCATCGACGGCAACTGATCAATTCGTTCGGGACGACTGACATTTTTCAACAGGTAGCCGGCAGGATGCGTCGCCGTCGCGTCGGTCCAAGTCGCGGTATCAGCCATCAATAGATCGCCGTAATCGCCATAATCACCGTAGAGTCGAAAGCTGGGTTGTTTGACCGTCCGCGTCTTGACGTGCAACGAATGGCCCTCGAATAGGATCCCGTTGGTCTTGTCATAGCATGGCAACACGACTTCCTCGACGTCGTCTTTGACGTTCTTCGCTTTCATCGACAATGCGTCGCGCATCCCGGGCAACACGAACTCGCGGTTGGCAAGTTGCAGCGTCACAATGCAAAACGATGCAATGATCATCGGTTTGAAAATGCGCCCGTGGGAAATTCCCGCCGCCAGCGTCGCGGTCAATTCCCCCGTACGCCGTAGCCACCCGACAACAAACAAAAATGCCAGCAGAGTAATGATCGCTCCCGTCATATCAAACAGCAGCAGCATGTACGGCCCGTAATAGCGCGCCATCACCGGCACCAAGCCATCTTGTTTTTGGCCCATTTTGACGAAGTCATCCATGCTCGTAAACGCATGAAAGACGATAAAGATCCCGGCGATCGAGCAGAAACAGACAAAGACTGTTCGCAGGAAAAGCACCAAGATGTACCGGTCGATTTTGGTCACGTCAGCCGTCACGCTCCAATGGTCACAATCACAAGGTCACGGCGACGCGCCATAGACCTGTTTCAGCGTGTTAGTGATCCCAGTTTTTCTCGTGTGACGACAAGATCAGTGTGCCGATTTGAACGCATTTGGACACAAATCAATGCTTGCATTGTTAGCGTACGCGTCCAAAGTACACGCCAACGCAAAAGGGACGCGGTTTCTACACCCGCGGTGCTCAGCCGTCCCAAGCCGAAAGCGTGTCAGCATACTGTCGTAACTTGGGCTTGTTTTTCTCGATGGCTGTCAAAACCGCCAACAATCCGATCCCGGTGGTGATCCCAAAGACCCACCAAGGCCACACGGCGTCGATCTGCTGGTGGGCATGCGCGACCATGCTGGTCACTCCCACGAATACAAAGATCGCGCCGAGATACAGAAACGGTCGCACTCGCAACACGACGCCCAGTCCCATTCCCATTAGTGCTAAGACGACCAAAACGATGGGGCCGCTAATCGTCGTACCAATGTTCTGCATCAACATGTCGGCCGTGCTACTGATGTAGATCACCAATGTCGTTGCGTACCGTATCCCCGATGCGATCATCGGATCGAGTTGTTTGCGATACAGATGGGTTACCGCAAGGACGCAAACCGCCGGCGGAATCAACCAAACCTGCGGGTGCGACAAGAATCCCCAGCTAGCAGTTTGATACAGAACGGTCCAAAGCGCGGCGTTGCCCAGCACCACGGCGGCCACCCTTGGCAAGGCTCCACGCCAAATCGCCGACAGCAGAACGTAATAGATCGCACCGATCGTCAATACAACTTCGTACGTAACCTTGCCACCGATATAAGACCAAGACAAGTCGCTGCCAGGCCCCCAACCCGTTGCAATACCGCTGAGCCAAAACCCGACGACGGGAATGAGCGGCAAATACAAAGCGGTTTGTTTCAACGTTGTGGACAGCAACTCGTCATTTCGTCGCCGTCCCCATTCGGTCGCCCCCACACTGACAAACGCCAGTGCCATCACCGTGAACGGCCAATAGGCCCGCAATCCGACCAGCGACCAAGGTGATTCGCACAAGAACAGGTGCAACCAAGTCACAAATCCCATCATTTGCGTCAGTACGATTAAGCCTCGACGTTGATGATCGGTCAATTTCCACGCGTCGCGATACTTGAATCCAGGCCCGCTGAAGACCGCCATTACGCCGCAGATCAAGCTGGATGCCGCCAAAACAATGGCCACCGCTCCAACCATCGGGCGTGAAACCGCACCAGACTGACCATCAATCCGGAAGATCGCTTCGGTTATCAGCATCACCACAAGGGATACCACAACGCTAACGCCCGCAGTCATCGCACCCCGACGCAGCGCACCGTGCCATCGTTGGGTGATCGTGTCACCCAGGATCTTGGGCAACAACAATGTGATCGACCCGGCCGCGATGACGGAAACCAACAACCATCGCATCGTCGCGCTCAAGAACGGATGTGACGACGGATCAGCCGTCACGCTGGCAAAGAGCGCCAACGCGATCAAACCTGAGTGGACGGCGCCATGTCGTATCGATTCGTTATTTGAAATCTCCGCCATCTCAGTCATCGCCCACGTCGCCAACACCAAACCTCCGATGGTCAGGTAGATTGTCGAAGCGGTTTCCAAATGAGCGATCATCAATACCGAAACGACACAGACGAATCCGCCGACCGCAAATGACAGGTGGCAAAGAGCACGCATCAACCGGTGCGCATCGTAGGGTGGAAAACTCTCTGGTAGCGGCTGCTCCAAACGTAATGACAAGAGTTTGTGATTGATTCGCGAGAGTGCCGGCAACCATTGGGCCAGCACGGCGACAACAAATCCGCCGGCCAGTGAGACCAGCATCACACGTTCAACCCAGCCGGCGCCGTAATCCATCGCGATTCGCGTGGTGACCAAGCCAACCGCGCCCACCAAGCCGCCAATCGCCCAGTGCCAAACTGCTTTTCGCTCGACATGCAACCAAGCAGTCGCTGCAACTGCCATCCAACACGCCACTCGCAGCCAACCCATTGGGTCCGATACAAGCGGTTCAAAATCCAAATCGTCGCTAACCAAGATCACCGCCGTGATCTCGCCGGTCAGCCCCAACACCAAAAGTGCAACCAATTCGATGTCCGGAACGGCTCGCCAAGCAATCGATTGATGCAACGGCCGATCGGGGGCCAAGACTCGCCAGCCAATCACAAGTGCCGTGCCCCACAGCAACACCGCCGTCCAAACCACCACACTCTCGGCGGCTTGCAAGTGATCGAAGATCAGGAAACAACCCCCGAGCGTAACAAACCATCCCAATGCCCGGATCACCGCAATTCGATGTACTGCCAATTGCGCCCGATTACCGACCGAAGCGACAAACACGGCACCGGCAACACAAGCCGCCATCCCGAGCCAAATTGCGAACGATGACCCCGACACGATCAAGGCGATCGCGACGGACGTTGTGGCAACACACCCAACCACGCTGTGCCAAAAATCAAAACTGCTTTCATCCCATTGAAACCGGATCATCGACGCGATACTGCCGACCAACCAAACCGACGCCATGACGTTCATTGCCTGCGATGCCGAGATCCATCCCAACACGATCATTAACCATGTGATCTGCGCCGATAACAGCGTGACACCCAACGGCCAAGGTAAAACTCCAAAACCGAATCGTTTCGGTCCCGCACACAACAATGCAACCGCGACCAACGAAACCAGTGCACCCGCTGGTCCCAAGACAACTTGAAGCGGCACGATGTTTAGTAAGATGCAGACGATCGCAACCGCGGCCGATGTTGTACCGACGATCGACACAAATCGAAGTCCACCTTGAATCGCCGGGGTCGCGGTCGCTTGGTCATGACGCAGCCACCAAAATGTTGCGGCTGCCCAAAGCAGGCTTGCCAGCGCCGATATTTGTAACCAGACAACCGGATGCGACTCCATCGATACAGGTACCAATAAGGCGGTGGTAGCCGGCAGCAGAATGGAGGACAAACCGGCCAGGGAAGCCGATTTGCGTCGCTGTCCAGTCCACAACAACCCGACCGCTCCGGCGAACCACCACGTGGCGACCGACCAAGTTGCCAGGCGATCCGGCTTGAGGCCATGGATAAGCGGATCGAGCCAATCAAAGAGCAATAACGTTGCCGACGAGCAGGCCACCAGACCGAGTCCAGCGACATTGGGCAAATCGGCTTGCATCGATTGACGACTGGTCGCCCAACGAGGAATGCCCCACGTCGCCAGCGCGACGCAACCGAGAGCACCCAATGTCGTCGCCAACACTAACTGCTCCGTCACGCCATCGAGCAGTCGCCCGGACAATTGAGTCGCCGTCCAAATCACGAGTGATACCGTGACTACCGACAGCAGCCAACGCGCTATCTCGCGGCCCACCGACTGTACATGTCGCAATGCCCATGCGGACACCGCCAGCCCGGCGACCAGCGCAAACAGCGGTAGCGTGATGCCCGAATAGCTCGTCCAATGTGCAACGGGGACCGTGTCAAGAATCAAGCCACCAAATGCCCATACAGCAGCGCCCGCCAAGCAAACCGTCGCGAATGCAAGTGTCAAACCGTCAACCATTTTCGATGGTGCGACACTGGAATCTTGCAACCAACCGAGACGATCAAACGCAGATTTTTGCGCCACGACTCCTAATTCTCGGATTGCAAACCAAAACGCTGTCACGCTGATCGCAACGATGGCCCACGTCCAAACCGCGCTGCCGGTCGACCACGCTTGCAATGGAAACATCCAGTCGTAGGCCATTCCGTAGCCGAGACTGATTGCCAGGATCACCGACGCGGCTTGTGCGGATCGCAACACGATCTCGTCACGCAAATGCGTCGACGCCCAGATCAAAAGAGCTGTCGACGCAGCTAGCCCGATCGCAGCCTGCGACCAGTTGTTCTCGACCCAAAAACAGGCTGCGACAACCGCCAAACTGGCCGCGACGCTACCGCCAATCGCCCATTGTTGCGTTGCCCCCGTCGGCTCCTTGCCGTCGAAGCGATTAGAGATTTCGGTCAAAATCATCAACGTCGCAGCGACGAACAAGCACACCAACATCCATATCGACGATGGCTCGACCGCGATGGGCCAGGCGATTGTGATGGGTCGCAGAACGGAGAACCAAGCAAGAGCGACCGTTGCGATCGCAACGTAAGCCACATTTCGCTGACGCATCGCAATCGCGGCCGACACGATTGCAGCGACAGTTAACACAATGGTTACCGTCCACCACGGAACCGTCGACAGCAATGACAGAGGACCAAACGTCAGCGCGGTTGCAATGACCAGCGCTAGGCTTACCCAACCGACGGCAGCCCACTGCATCCACTTTCGCGATGCCGCATCACGCAGTAGATAGCTGACCCCAAGAGTAATCGCAGCAATCAAAGCGGCGGCCATCATCGGTTCACCACCAACGATTCGACGCCACAATTCTGTCGTCTCCCAAGTCAGGCCACTTAACCAGACTGGCGAAGAAAACAGAGTGGCGATTCCCATTGGAACGGTCGCCATCGGCAACCACCTTGGTTGATTCAATAACCAGCCGGCAATCACACCTGTCACCGACAGCACGACTGCCCAGGCCCAAACCCATTGCATCCCAATCATCGACGCGGGCAGCATTGTCGCTGTCGCACCGATTGCCAACACACAGGTCAACGCACCGATCATCGCCTGAGTCGGATGGCTTGCTGACAACATCAACGAACGCCCCGCGCCCGTAAGTCCTACGAAAGCCGGAATGATTGCGAGGGCGATCGGCAGTGCCATCGTCACATTCTCGACGGGCCAGATCGCAAAAATGCTGTACCCAACCAGTACGCTCACCGCAAAACCGCCCAAACCAATCAATAACAATCGGCTGCGCGCCGATGTGACACCCAGTTTCGAACGACGAGAACTTGTGCGTCGTATCATCCAAATGGCTGCCGCCATGAATGCGATCGCGCCACCACTGACAATCCAAACAGCATCGTTGCCGAATGCTCGAATGGCTGCGGGGATCATTGGCAACAGGATTGCTGAACCCGCCACCGCGAGCGTCAACGGGGCTGCGTGCGCACGACCGACCAATGCTCGTGATCCGCTTAACAACAACAGCAGATAGACCACACCGCCGGCCAGCAGCGAAACCAATGTGATCGGATCGGTCAATTGCACAGCATCGACATCGTTGCCAGCAGCGGCGATACCTGCCAACACGCTCAGTGGCACCAATAACGTCGCGATCACCAGGACGGCGCGACTGGTATGTCGCAAACGCCAGCGAGAAAGCGTGTACAAACCGGCAGCAAAAATGGCGGCATTGGCGGTCAAGAAAATCAGCGACGGTATCACGCGGTGCGCGTCCAGCAGTGTGTTCCACAGACTGACCACCAAACCGATCGAACAAACAACGATCAGCAAGCCTGCCACCAATTCACCCCAGCGGATATTTCGCGCCGCCAGAAACGAACGAATGATTTCGGCTTTTGAGAAGCTCGGCTCTTCGCGAACGGTCGCCGCCTGAGCGGCAGCCGCCTGACCAGCGATGGATTGTTGCGGTTCTGAGGGTGAACTTGCCTGCGGAATCGTTGGATGTGAAAGTGGCGTTTCGGTGGGGGAAACCGATGGAGTGGATTGATCAGCAATGGGAGCCGACCAATCCGCGGTCGGTCGTACGGGTGCATCCGGTGGATCGGCGTCACGGACCGAATCAGCCTCGGGTCGCGGCAGTCGAACGCCGACCGGCAGCGATGCAGGATCGCCGGGAACATTGGGACTTGCTTCGAGACGCGTCTCAGGACCGACCAGCGTCGCGCGAACCGGTGCGTCTGGCGACTGTAGCGAGCGCAGATTTTCTCTCAGTCGCTCGGCATCCTCCGGATCGATCAATCCTTTGCCGGCCAATCGGCTGACGACGCGGTGTGTGGCGAGAATGTCGGATTGTTTCGAATCAACCGGGCTCGGTGATGGGGTCGATGTTCCCGTCAACGCCAAGAAAAGATGCTTGATGGCCAACCAACTGAGGTGACCGACCAATGTGATCACCAGCCAAGCAACCAGCAGCACGACGAGGATTTCCATCAGCGGTCTTTCATCAACGCGTATCCAATCATCCCTGCGATTTGTGAAGTCCTGATGAGACGATTCATCATACGTTGAACCATCCACCCACAATGGACCTTAGCTTGCAGAGCCCTCCGAGCCCCCGGCGCTTCGTAAAACGCCCCAACGAACCCCATTCTTTACCGAAATCTCCCCTACAACCCGACATTGGACCTGAAATGCAGGCCGGGTCCGGCGCGGCTTGGCTGACTCCATCGCTCCCGATGCGTCTATAATCAGTCGATGAAGTCAACGATCTTTTCGCCGCCGCCAGACGATGACCACCGACCCAAGAACGACGGATCGCTCGAGTCCATCATGGCGGAGTACTTGGAGCGGATCGAAGCGGGTGAGAACCCCAGCCCGGAAACGTACCTGTCGGCTTATCCTGAGCACGCCGACGAATTACGCAGTTTCTTTCGCAATCACCATTGGATTGTTGAAACGCCGACGCCTCAAACTCCGTTGCTCATTGGAACTCATGTCGGCCCCTATGAAATTGAGTCCGAAGTCGCTCGTGGCGGAATGGGCGTCGTCTACCGAGCCAAGCAGCAAGGACTCGAGCGCCCCGTTGCATTGAAACTAATCAGTAGTGGGTTACTGGCGGGCGAAGAAGAAAGGAAGCGATTTCGCATCGAAGCTGAAGCCGCGGCACGTCTGGACCATCCAGGGATCATTGCGATTCATGAGATCGGATCGTGGCAAGGGTACGAGTACTTTTCGATGACGCTGGTCGATGGACCAACGTTGCAGCAACGCGTCGACGCCAACGAATTTGATGATGCAGAATCGGCCCGAATTGTTCGTGAAATTGCCCGGGCGGTCGCCTACGCTCACCGCGCGGGAATCGTCCATCGCGATTTGAAACCAGAAAACATTTTGCTGAGCCATGATC
>JABDKS010000895.1 GCA_013002105.1 Pirellulaceae bacterium
CCGGGATCGCCTTTGCCCAAATGCACCGATGGAGATTTCCGCTTTGGCGACTGCTGCATTGACTTCACCTGCCGCGTCCCAGGGCAACTTTCCCACTTCGCGTGTGATCAACTTGGTAATCTCGTCCCGATTTGCGTCGATGTACTGACCATAATCCCGCACAATCTGTTCACGCTGTCGTGGATCGACCCTCCTCCAAGCTTCGCCAGCGATTCGCGCCCGCTCGATGGTATCGTTGACCTGCTGGCTAGTCGTCTCGGTTCCCCTCCAAACAATGGAATCATCGATCGGGCTAGTGGTTTTGATCTCAGTCGACATGTCGTTTTCTCAGCGGCAAAAAGGTCTCATCATTGGATCACAATCGAAGCACTATTGCTGACTCATCTGTTGCACGAGGTCGGGATGCCGACTCGCGAGATTGTTTGTTTCGTTTGGGTCGTTCGACAGATCAAATAACATCGGTTCTTGCTCGGGCGGCTGTACGAATTTCCAATCGCCCTGACGAACCGCCAACCACGATTTTCGATCGAGGGACTGGTGGGCGGCTGTTTTCCATACCAAAGTGCGAGGTTTGGATGTCGATTCGTTCGGCAACAGGTCGCCTCGAAGGATACCGGCAAGCGATTGACCATCGGTACGGTCTACTTCGTACCCGGTCATTTCGCCGAAGGTCGCGTACCAATCGATCGCACAGGTTACCGCATCGCTTTCACTGCCAGCGGCAACCACAGCAGGCCAGCGAACAAGGCACGGTACACGAATACCTCCTTCGAAGAGCGTCGCCTTTTCGCCGCGCAGGGGCTGATTGGATCCTCCATAGCGCGGGTCGCCGCCGTGATCGGTCATGAAGATCACGAGCGTGTTGTCGCGCAGCGAAAGGTCGTCGATTGTTTTCAGCAGTCGCCCAATGCTCTCGTCCATGCCGACCACTTTGGCGGCGAATGATCGACGCAGCGGATCGGCAATCCCGGAGACCTTTTGTAAATCCGCGGGTTTGGGCTGCATCACGTTCTCGGGTTTGCCCTGTTGCTGGTTCCAGGCTTTGCCAAAGTGCGGCGCGTTGTAGGAGACTTGCAGGTACAGGGGCCGATCACTGGAGCGGTGCCGGCGCATGACCGCAATCGCTTCATCGGTAATCACATCGGTCGCATAGCCGTTGGTAGAAACAATCTCACGTCCGCGGTACCAATCAGGTCGGTTTCCATAATGGAGAGTAAAAAAGTCAACGCATCCGCCGGTATGTCCAAAAAAAGAATCAAAACCGTGATTCGTTGGCCAGAATTCATCGCTGCCGTGGCCCAAATGCCATTTACCGACGAGCGCAGTTTGGTAACCGACCGCCTGCAGATGCGAAACGAACGTTCGCTCAGTGCGTCGTAAGCCACGCTGCGCATCGGCGGCTTCCATGAACATCAACGCGCTCAACAGTTCATCTTGCGACCGATGGGGATACTGGCCCGTCAACAAGCCAAACCGCGAGGGCGTACAGATACTGCTGGCAGCATAAAACTGATTGAATTTCATACCGTCCTTGGCAAGCGAATCAATATGCGGTGTCGCGATCTCGCTGCCGTAGCAACCGACGTCATGAACACCTTGGTCGTCGGTGAAAATCATCAGGATATCGGGATGGTCGGCCCCCCAACTGTGAGCGGCAAGCAGCCCCACTGAGAGAACAGTCAGTAGCGGCTGGAAGAGCGTGGGACGGAGCATTGAGTTTGGTCTTGCGGATTAGTTCGAACTAGGAATCGGGACTTGCACGTAATGGACCTATTAAAGCTTATCGAATGCTTCGCATCGGTGACGCAATCGGTTGGATTCTTTCAAATTCGTTTGGTTGTTTGGTTCGACGGGTCAGTCCGTTCGTTAATCTGGGTGCATGTCTGCACTGCGAAATTCAATCATGATTTGGGGCCTTCTGCCAGCGCTGGTCGCAAGCACCGTTACTGCTGGTGACGTCCAGCAGGCCGAACCCGGATCGGTTGCAACGGATGTTCAAGCCGCTGTCGAACGCGCCGTCCCGTACTTGAAGGCCGAAGGGCAGACATGGATGGACAAGCGTGGCTGTGTATCGTGCCACCAAGTGCCGTTCATGATTTGGAGTTTGACGTCTGCTAATGAGCATGGTTTTGATGTCAGTCGCGAGGAGTTGGACCAGTGGCAATCGTGGTCCACCGATGTCGTCAATTTCGTAAAACCCGAACAGAAGGAGAACGTGGACGTTGAAAAAACTTTGACGTCCAACATTGACACCATGACATCGCTGATGATGGCGATGGATCCCTTCGACGGACAGCGACAGTGGACCGAGACGTTTGCCGACGCGTTGATCGCCAATCAGGAGGAGTCGGGGACTTGGAAGCCGTGTGGTCAACTGCCGCTGCAAAAACGTCCCAGTGAAGAAACAACGCGCGTGACCACGATCTGGGCACTCTTGGCGCTGCAAAATCAGGGCAGTACATGGCCGAAGCAAACGTCTGCGTTAGAAAAGATCGACGCAGGTGGGGAGGCGAAGTCGACTGAATGGTGGGCCAGCCGACTATTGCTTGCACTTGCGCGCAACGAACGAAATGTAGTCTCAAGGTTGCGAAATACATTGCTCGAGCAGCAAAACGGCGATGGCGGTTGGGGATGGATCGTTGGCGAAGCGAGCGATGCGCTGGGAACAGGATTGGCGCTTTACGCATTGAAACGATGCGATGACATGCCGGCGATCACCACCGCATCGAAGCGGGCCACGAAGTTTCTGATATCGACTCAAAAGGACGACGGTTCCTGGACGGTCAATGGAACCAAAAGAGCGACCAAGGCTAAGCCGACTCCGACGGCCAACTATTGGGGGACGGCTTGGGCCGTGATCGCACTGCTGCAGGCGGACTGAGAGCCGCCCACTAAGTAGGCAGCGTTGAGCGAGTAGAATGCACACGACGATTTTTATCATTCGCTTTCTGGA
This sequence comes from Pirellulaceae bacterium, assembly GCA_013002105.1. The sequence goes on from JABDKS010000895.1 coordinate 2,954, forward strand.
AGACGTTATGTACTGGCGTTCGGTTGTGTTGGGTTTGGCTTGGTTCGCTCTGGCTGCGGCATCTGTTGCGCAGGAGCGTGCATTTATCGACGGAACTGGACCGGGTTGGGTCACGCTGGGGCAGCAGGACTTCGAGCGTGTCAACGGCGATGATCAGACGATGACCTGGAGCGACGATGGCGTGCTCTGCAGCGGCCGGCCGATCGGTGTGACGAAAACCAAGAAGAAGTACAAGAACTTTGAGTTGGTGATTCAATGGCAACATCAGAAGTCGGCAGGTAACTCCGGTGTGTTCGCGTGGGTCCCCGATTCCGCGTTGAAAGATTTACCACCGAACCGATTGCCCGGCGGTGGGATCGAAATTCAAATGCTCGATCACGGCTATACCCAGCAGTATGAAGAGCGTTCTGGCAAAAAGGCGGACTGGTTTTCGACCAATGGCGATATCTTTCCGGTGGGATCGTCCAAGATGAAACCGTTTCCGCCGCTTTCGCCCAATGGCAACCGGAGTTTTCCCACCAAGGAACTGAGCCATGGTTTTGGCCAGTGGAATCACTACTACGTCCGCGCGATCAATGGCGAAGTCCGATTGTGGGTCAATGGCGAAGAAGTTTCCGGCGGAAACGAGTGTGAGCCGCGCGAGGGTTATCTCTGTTTGGAGCACGAAGGTTCGCCGATCAAATTTCGCAACATTCGGATTCGCGAGTTGCCTTGATCGTTCGGCGATCGAGATTTATTGCATTGCATCGAGCAGAGGTAATTCGTCGCTGCGGCGCTCGGACATGCCTTCTTTGAAGTGCTGTCGGCAGACGGAGACGTATCGGTCATTTCCGCCGATCTGAATTTGCTGACCATCCTTGATGGCGTGGCCTTTGGCATCCATTCGCAACACCATCGTTGCTTTGCTGCCGCAATGACAAATGGTTTTGATCTCCGACAAATTGTCGGCCCACGCCAACAGTTCCGCGCTGCCCTCGAACAGTTTGCCTTGGAAATCAGTCCGTAGACCATAAGCAAGCACCGGGATATTCAGTTGGTCGCAAATATCGCTCAGTTGATGAACTTGGCGTTTGGTCAAAAATTGTGCTTCATCCACTAGTACACAATCGATCGATGACTGTTCATGCCGCTTGGAGACAGTAAAAAAAAGGTTGTCCGAAATATTAAATGTCACCGCGTCTGCTTCGATCCCAATCCGTGAGGTTACTTTGCCCGCTTTTTCACGCGTGTCGATCTCTGGCAGCAAGATAATCGTGTGCATGCCACGTTTGCGATAGTTGTAACTGGACTGCAGCAAGATCGTGGATTTGCCAGCGTTCATCGCGGAATAGTAGAAGTAGAGCTTGGCGGCCATGGTCTGAAATGTCGGTGAAGACGATACGAGCAGCGAGGTTCCGTGGGGATTCAGTTTAACATTGACGCGAATTGATGGGAGACTTTGCGACGACGCCTCTGAGAGAAAGTACAATTGCACCACCGTTGATGGTTTCGCTTTGAGATATTGGGTCCAAAAGGTTTGTCGCGAATGTCTAGATTACTTTGCAGAATAATCGCCAGCTCGGCGGTTGTCGCAGCAACAGCCAACGCACAGGAAACTGCATGGCAGAAACATGTTGTCCATCAAGGTGCGCAAACCATGACTGCCGTGGCAGGCGATTTCACCGGTGATGGATTGCCGGATATCATTGCCGATAGTGATCAGAAGACGCGATTGTTTGTCGCGCCGAAGTGGAACGAAGTGACGTTGTATGAACATGACGACTTTCGATCGTTTATCCACAGTGAGTGCTTCGATATCGATGGCGACGGGGATCTGGATTACATCGGCGCGCGATACAACCCCGGCTTGATCATTTGGTTGGAACAGCCCGACGCGGGCGCGACCGATCGTTGGCACCGGCGATTGATCGACGACCAAGTTCACGGCATCCACGGATTGATTCAAGGCGACGTCGACAACGATGGGAAAACCGATCTCTTGGCGACAAGCGCCCAGCCCAAACCGCCCTACCCGGAATCACTGGCGTGGTTTCGCGTGCCGGATCACCCACGCAGCGCTGACCGTTGGACACCGAATATTTTTGCCAATCAAGATGCGCCGGGGCTGACCCATTATTTGGGTGTGGGCGACGTCGATGGCGATGGTCGCACCGACGCAGCGACCGGCGCCAAAGGCGGACCATCGGCAACGTCACCGGGAGAATGGTTTGCGTGGTGGCGGGCTCCCGAGAATCCTGAGTCAGCGTGGACAAAAAATTTGATCAGTGATCACGAACCAGGTGCGACCAACATTCACCCGGTCGACGTAAACGGCGATTCGAAGATGGATTTTATCGCGTCACGCGGGCACGGTCGCGGCGTGGTCTGGTTTGAGGCACCGCAGTGGAAACGGCACAACATTGATGCCGAGTTAAAGGAGCCGCATTGTCTGGTCGCGGTCGATATGGACGACGACGGTGACGTGGATGCGGCGACCTGTGCATTCGGAGACAAACTGGTTGTCTGGTACGAAAACGATGGCAAAGGAAAATTTGTTCGGCACATCGTGGGCACGGATCAAGAATCCTACGACATTCGTGCAGTGGACATGGATGTCGACGGGGATTTGGACCTGTTGATCGCAGGTCGCGGCAGCAAGAATGTCGTTTGGTATCAGAATCCGCAAAAGTAATTTACTTGCGGTAAGACGACGCGTTACGACAAGGCGTCGATTTGCATTGCGGTCAGTTCTGCGATGCCCTTTTTGGCGACGCTCAGCATCTTGGATAATTGGGCGTCATCAAAGGTTGCTTCTTCGCCAGTGCCCTGGATTTCGACGAATCGACGACTCCCGGTCATAATCACGTTCATATCGACATCGGCGGCCGAATCGAGTTCGTAATCCAGGTCCAGGTTCACATCGTCGCCGACGAGTCCGACACTGATTGCGGCTACCGAATCGATCAGCGGTCCGTCACCAATTTTGCTGCCGGGAACCGCTTGTTGCACGGCGTCGGCCAAGGCGATGAACCCGCCGGTGATCGATGCGGTTCGTGTGCCTCCATCGGCTTGCAGTACATCGCAGTCGACGGTGATGGAGAATTCGCCGAGCGCTTTCAAGTCGATGATGGCTCGCAAGCTGCGACCGATTAAACGTTGTATTTCCGTAGTGCGTCCGTCGACCTTTCCGCTTCGATCACGTCGCTTGCGCGGACTCGTGCTGCCGGGCAGCATGTTGTATTCCGCGGTCACCCACCCCTTGCCTTTGCCTTCGAGCCACGGTGGCACGCTCGCTTCGAGTGACGCGGTGCACAGGACGATCGTTTTTCCGCAACGATACAGCACACTGGCTGGGTTGGATTCGAGGTAGCCGCGTTGGATTTCGACGTCGCGGAGCTGATCGGATGGTCGCATGGTGAGGCCTTAGGCTTTTACGTTTTGATCAATCCAGTCGCGATTGAGCAACCAGACGAGCAAGCCTTTTTGTGCGTGCATCCGATTACCGGCTTGCGAGATAACATCGCTTTGGTCACTGTCGATAACGCCGTTTGTGATCTCTTCGCCGCGAACTGCGGGCAGGCAGTGCAGGACGCGGGCGTGGCTGGGGGCCGCTTTCATCAGATCTTCGTTGACCTGGTAGTCTGCGAACGCTGCCTTGCGAATTGCTGATTCATCCTCCTGCCCCATGCTGGTCCAGACGTCGGTGTAGATCGCGTCAGCATCTTGGACAGCCTTTTTGGGATCGGTGACCTGATCAATGGCGGCTTTGGGGTAGGCTTTCATGACACGATTGACCCAATCGCTGTCCATTTCGTAGCCGCTCGGGCAGGCCAATGTGAATCGCATCTTCAGCATCGCGCAGATCAGCGCCAGCGAGTGAGCCACATTATTGCCATCACCGACAAAGACGATGTGCTTGCCATCGAGGGAGCCGAGTGATTCTTGTACCGTCAGTACATCGGCCATCGCTTGGCAAGGATGACAAAGGTCGGTCAAGCCGTTAATGATTGGCATCGCGTTGAAGCTGGCCAATTGCTGGACACTACTATGGCTCTTGGAGCGGCAGACAACGATGTCGACAAACTGTCCCAGCACTTGGGTAAAGTCTGACGCGGCCTCCCGCTTTCCCCATCCCACATCCGCACCCAGAAACAGGCTACTGCCGCCCAGGTGGGCCATACCGGTCTCGAAACTCACTCGCGTGCGGAGACTTTGCTTTTCGAACAATAGGCCCAGCACACGTCGTTGGAGAACCTCCGGACGATCGCCAGCCTTCAACCGTGACTTCAGGTGTGCAGCAGTGGCCAGCACGCTTCGAAGTTCGTCCGGTTGGATGTCAAAGAGGGATAACAAATGTTGCATGATGTTGCCTTGCTGTAGCGACGGGCGTCGCGTTTAACCGTTGAGTGCTTCTGCCGTTTCTCGTTCGAGTTGTTCCATTGTTTGTCCGAATCGCTCAATCAACAATTCACTTGACTGTTGGTCGACGTTGATGGGCAATTGGATTCGGACGGCGGTGTCACCAGCCGATTCGATCCGCAACCGGTGGTGGGCTGCCAATCGCACGATCTCGTCGGACGCGATGTCCGTGTCGATTCCGATGGTTGTTCCCGTTGCCAATACGTCACGAACAAACTCAAAACCGCCGATACGTTCCGCCAAGGCGACCGCAAAATCTTGCATCGATTGGGCGACGCTCTGCGGTAGATTTTGTTCCTTCATCGCTGACAGCGTGGCCAATACGGCAGCGCGTTGCATCGGATATCGAATCGAATGGGAATCGGAAGACTGAGTCAGTTTCTGGGCACCGACAAAAATGCCGCCGCTCATGCCACCAAACAGGCCTGCTGACAAGACGACACCATCAGCCTTGATGTCGGCGATGGAGGAAAAGACAAACGGTTCACCTGAGCTGCCAAAGCTCAGTCGCGATTCGTCCACAATCAGTGCGATGCGATTTTGGTCACAGAGTTCGCGGGCTGCCTGGAGGAAGTCACTGGTCAGCGGGCGGGCGGCATCGTGAAGGTCGACCGGACAGACCAACAAACACGCGGTTTGTGGATCGACGGTGGCGCGCAGTGCATCGATATCGTTGGCTGGCACATGGGCAAACCCTGCCATCATTGGCCCATAGCCGTGATGTAGTTCAGGTCGCCCGCTGGCGGTTCGACTGGCGGCAGTTCGTCCGTGATCGCTGCCGATCAATGCGATCGTTCGATAGGCGTCGGTTTTCCAACGTCGGGCAAAACCGATGGCGGTTTCGACGGCTTCGTCAGCCGAAGCACACAGAAACGCTGATTCGGCAGCCACGTGTGTCGAGTCGCCAATCACCGCTCGCAAGGCGTTGAGGAATGTTTCTTGTGGATCGATGCGGTCGTCGTCCGGCTGATTCGGATCCCCTAAGTAATTCTCAGCCGCCGCCGCGATCGCATCGGTAATCGCGTCGAAACCAAATCCGAACAAGCAGGAGCGACCAGCGAGCGCATCTAGAATCTCTTTTCCCTCGTCATTCACACGACGTAAGCCGACAGGTCGCGACTCGTCGGCGTCGTCTGATGGTTGTGTTTCGCTCATCGATTCATCCTGATTGCGGAGCCAGTACGGAAATGGGAAAGAAGGAGGTCACAGGTGGGCGGAGGAAGGTTCGCGAGGATCGGCAAGCAGTGAGGCACTACTTGCGAATCTCCGTTCCCACTCCACTGGTCGTGAAAATTTCTAGCAACAGAGAATGCCGTAGCTGCCCGTCCACGATGTGTACTTTCTGAACACCACGGCCGAGTGTCTCCAAACAGGCTTCGACCTTGGGGATCATGCCGGCGTCGATCGTGCCATCGGAGATCAACTCACGCGCTTCTTGTGCGGTCAGTGAATGAATGATCGTATCGGGATCTTCTTTGTCGCGACGAACGCCATTGACGTCAGAGAGGAAGACCAGCTTTTCGGCACCCAGAGATTGAGCGACCGCCATGGCGGCGGTGTCAGCATTGACGTTGTAGTATTCGCCGTCGGGGCCTTCGCACATCGATGGGATCACTGGAACTTGATCGGTATACGAGAGGCCTTCGATCACACTACGATCGACACGGGTGACGTGTCCGACCGAGCCCAAGTCTTCGCCGCTTGGCAGTTGGAGTTTTTCGCCAAACAAAACGTTGGTGGTATGAAACGACAGGTTCATTGCGCGACCACCGAGTCGCTCAATTTCTTCGGTTAAGAAAACATTTAAGTCACCGGCCAGGACTTTGGTCACGACCTGCAGTGTTTTGTCGTCTGTATAACGCCGGCCGTGTATGAAATTGGGTTCAATATTGGCTTCAGCCAGTGCACGGTTGATGGCCTTGCCCCCACCGTGTACCAAGACTGGCTTCATGCCGACGGTTTCCATGAAAATCACATCCAGCAGGATGTGCATCAAGGCTTCTTCGTTGTCCACCACGCTGCCGCCAAGTTTGATGACGGTGGTCTTGCCGCGAAACTTCCGAATCCAGCCCATCGCTTCGATCAGCGTATTGGCCTTGGTGATCGCTTCTTGCACGCTGAATTCTCTGTCTGTATCGACTCCAAAAGGAGTCTGGGTCGCGCCACCACAGAAAGTCATACGGATTGCCAGTCAGGTGGTGATTTTGGGGGGAATGTCGGGAATCGGAAAAACCGATCAATTTAGAGGTGGTCAGCAAGAGGGTCAATTGAGAACAATGGTCTGCCGCACCGTAAAACACGAGAAGATTGAATGAACAAGATGCAATTAGCAGTCGTCGGAGGCGGTCAGATGGGCCGAGCGTTGGTAGGCGGCATGCTGGCCAGTAACGTTTTGACCCCGCAAAACGCACATATCGTCGAGCCAAACGGCGAAAGTCAGGCATGGTGGAAAGAGCACTATCCAAACGTTGCCATCGGTGACGATTTGTCGGCAGCCGTAAAAAAATCTGACACCGTCCTGTTTGCCGTCAAGCCAAACGTGTTGCCGCACGTCGCCACTCAACCGACGCCTTTCTGGTCCGGAAAGCTGGTTGTCTCGATCGCCGCGGGTGTCAGCATCGCCAAATTGTGCTCCTGGGTCGGGCACCAGCGTGTCGTACGAGTCATGCCGAATACACCAAGTCTGGTCGGGGCCGGTGCCAGTGCGTTTTGCATCGGAAGCGACGTGACCAAGGGGGATGTTGATGCGATCACATCGATGCTCAGCAGTGTCGGAATGGCGGTCGAAGTGAACGAGTCGCAAATGGATGCTGTCACCGGGCTGAGCGGATCAGGACCGGCCTATGTCTGCCTGATCATCGAGGCGCTGGCCGACGGCGGTGTTTTGACTGGGTTGCCGCGACCGTTGGCGATGAAGCTGGCAACGCAGACCGTGTTGGGGGCGGCCAAGATGGTTGCCGAAACGGGGCGACATCCCGGTGAGCTCAAGGACGCTGTGGCGAGTCCCGGTGGCACGACCATTGCCGCTTTGAAGGTGCTGGAACAAAATGGTGTTCGCGGAGCACTGATCGAAGCGGTCAAGGCGTCGGCAAATCGAAGTCGCGAACTAGGCCAAGAGTAGCACGGGTGCGGGCGACTGCCGCAAAACCAATCACGCACGCAATCAATTTTTTGTCACAGTAAAAATCCTACCGACGTATCACAAAGATCAAAGATGGACACACCAATCATCATTTTGGATGACAAGCATGTTCCGCTTTACCGGATTGTTTGGATCAGCGACGTTCCGCATTTTTGCGGTGAAGACGATTGCATGCACGAAGGAGATTACGAAGTCCGATTGGACGTGGACGATTCCCTCTGGATCAGCGGCGACGGTCGCGACCGCGTGGTCGCGGCGCTGACACGATGGTGCCAAGATCCAAGCGGTGAAAGTGGTCATCATTGATGTCATTGCGAGATTGATGTCATTTCTAGAGCATTTTCACTTAATACGTGGGATCAATCGTAGGCCAGGACCTGTCCTGGCGCAGCTGTGCCAGGACAGGTC
>JABDKS010000904.1 GCA_013002105.1 Pirellulaceae bacterium
CCTTCGGCATTGCCCGTGATCCGAAAGGACAATGCTTCGGCATTGAGAAAGAACTTCACTTCGCTCTTTTCGTCCTTTTGCCAACGTCGGCCGTTGAGCCGGTAAGTGATTTCGACTTCATCGCCGACGTTCAATTCGTCGACGCTGTCACAGGAGTCGCGCGTGAACTCGACCGGCACAAAATTGGTAAAGCTACCTTTGTCCTGTTCCAGCACGACCATCCGTTTGCGAAAACCTTTGTTGCCATAGGTTTTGGTTTCTTCGATCAGGTGGACAACACCACTTACTTTTGCGTCACTCATACCAGTGTTTTTTCTCAACAATCGATTACGAGGGGCCTCTCATCCGAATCGGCGATTGTAGCGTATTTTTCTCGTAAAGCGACGGTGCGAGGAGCAGCGTGAACGCGCCGACTGGGGGCGGCAATGCCAGACGACGCGGTCATTTGCCGCGATTGCTGATGATCACGTCGCCGAAATTCCTGCGATGGAAATCGCCGAAAAAAATTACGCCAGGATGTCGTTGACGACGTGACCATGCACGTCAGTCAAACGGAATTGCCGGCCCTGGTACTTGTGGGTCAATCGTTCGTGATCGATTCCCAGTAGATGCAAGATCGTGGCATGAAAGTCGTGAACGTGGACCGGTTTGTCGGCAATGTTGTAGCCGTAGGGGTCGGTTTCGCCGTAGACCGTGCCCGGTTTGATCCCTCCACCGGCCATCCACAAACTGAAACATCGCGGGTGATGGTCGCGGCCAAAATTGTTTCCATTGAGTTTACCCTGGCAATAATTGGTGCGGCCGAATTCGCCTCCCCAGATCACCAGCGTGTCATCCAGTAGCCCGTTGCGTTTGAGATCGTTGACCAGCGCCGCGGATGCCTGATCGGTTTCTTGACATTGGCGTTTGATTCCGCCGGGCAATCCGCCGTGTTGATCCCAACCTTGATGATAGAGCTGGATAAATCGCACGCCCCGCTGGGCCAAACGTCTTGCCAGTAGACAGTTGGCCGCAAACGTTCCGGGGTTTTTTGAATCGGGGCCGTACTGATCAAACACACTTTGCGGTTCGTCGCTCAGATCGGTCGCTTCGGGAATGGAACTCTGCATCCGATAAGCTAGTTCATACTGAGCGATGCGATTTTCGACATGGGGATCGGACGATTGTTCCAGTTTCAAATGGTGCAATTGGCTCAGTGCATCCATCGCCGATCGGCGGCTATCGCGATGGATGCCGTCCGGGTTGCTCAGATACAAAACGGGGTCCTTGCCACTGCGGAATCGCACGCCTTGATACTTGCTGGGCAAAAATCCGCTGCCCCAAAGTCGCGACACCAACGGTTGGCCCGATTTGCCTTTGGTGACCATGACGACGAAGGCCGGCAAATTTTCATTGGCACTGCCGAGTCCGTAATCCAACCAGGCACCCATGCTCGGCCGTCCCGGAAACATGCTCCCGGTCTGCAAGAAGGTCACGCCGGGACCATGATTGATCGCTTCGGTGTACATCGACCGGACGACGCAAATATCATCGGCGATCTTGGCGGTGTGCGGCAACAGGTCGCTCATCCAAGTGCCGCTTTCGCCGTGTTGGGAAAACTTGAACGGTGAACCCACCAGCGGCAAACTGGACTGATTGCCGCTCATCGATGTCAGTCGCTGTCCTTTGCGAACTTCCGGCGGTAGTTCGGTCCCGTGCTTTTCATTGAGCAGCGGTTTGTGATCGAGCAGGTCGATTTGCGATGGACCACCGGACTGAAAGAGATAGATGATGCGTTTGGCTTTGGCGGCGTGGTGCAGCGCTGGCATTACGCCTTTGCTCGACGCGGCGGCTTCGGCGTGCATCAATTGGCTCAGTGCAATCGATCCCAAGCCCATGCCGGCGGTGGTCAGCATTTCACGCCGCGAGGCGGGAACGGTTTCGATGCAATTGCGTGTTGATTTGTTGGATTGGGTCATCGTTTCATCACACTTTCGTCGTAATTCAGCAGCGTGCTGACGACCACGGTGGTGGCGGCAAGTTCAGCCGGATCACACTTGTCGTTTGCAATGGCATCGCCAACTTTCAAAAACGCTTGAGCATCGTCGTTGTGATCGCGGAAGTACTGCAATTGATTGTCGTATAACTGATTCAAAACTGCGAGCTCTTTTTTTGATGCCCGTCGACTGGTCAATCGTCGAAAAGCGTCAGCGACAATTTGTTCGGAATTCTGACCATGTTGGACCACAAGTTGTTCGGCCAAGCCGCGTGACGCTTCGACAAACTGAGGGCCATTGAGAAGGACGAACGCCTGCAAGGGTGACGCCGTCCGCTCGCGTTGCACACGGCAGACGTCCCGCTTGGCGGCATCCAACGCCATCATCACCGGCGCCGGGCCGGTTCGTTTCCAGTAGGTGTACAAGCTGCGTCGGTACAGCCCGTCACCCTTGTCACGCGTGGTGGGCTTAAACGACGCTTCGACTTCGTACGGTTTGACCGGCGGACCACCAAGTTTGGAAACGAGCCGGCCGCTGATTGCCAACGAACTGTCGCGAAGCATCTCGGCGGACAAACGATACGACGGAAACCTTGCCAACCATTGGTTTTCGGGATCGAGCTTGGCCAACTGCGCATTGGGATGGTTGCTGGATTGTCGATAAGTCGACGACATCATGATC